>JANYLE010000271.1 GCA_025363795.1 Mariniphaga sp.
CGGACAACTGAAACGGTGGTTGTATCCAATTACCTTGTTGATAATAAGAGTGGTTTAAGATATGTGGGCGACATGAAGGAGGCTATTTTCGGAAATTGCATTATTACAGGCAATCTTGTCAACGAGTTACTCGTCTCCATGGACAAGCAAGGCGGATCGAACTATCTTTTCGTCAGATGCCTTATTCAGGTCTCCGATACTTTTAAACTTGCTGAGAAAACTCGCTTTGTTGATGTCATCAGGAATGTGAATCCACGTTTTAAAAGTCCGTATAAGGGGAACTTCGAACTTGATACATTATCCATTGCGAAGGATTTTGGTAAATCTATTTATGCAAAACCCTATCCGATTGACATAAAAGAGGATAGCAGAATAAGTGACGAAGGTCCCGACCTTGGGGCATTTGAACGAATCGAAAAGAAGAACAGCACAAAGAAATAGTCAATGAAAGGATTTCTGCAATGGATCCTTATTCTGGTTACAATTTTCCCGGTAGTCCACTTCCCGGTTGAAGCACAAACCAACTACAATATTGTTTTCTACAATGTTGAAAATCTTTTCGATACATGGGATGATCCCTTAACGGCAGATGAAGAGTTTACCCCGCAAAACGAGCGCCATTGGACAAAACAGCGTTTTGACGATAAAATCAAAATGATCTATAAAACACTGATCACAGCAGGAAAAGGTCAATTTCCTGATATTATAGGTCTTGCCGAAGTTGAAAATCTTTGGGTAATTGAACAACTAATCACAAAAACACCTTTAAATAAGGTTCCATATGGCATTATTCATCGGGAGTCACCCGATCCGAGGGGAATTGATGTTGCCTTACTTTACCGTAAGGACAAGGTAAAACCCATTGACTATGAACATATCCCGGTATCTCACGAGGGAAAGTACGAATTTAAAACACGCGACATTCTGCATTTTACGGGTGAAATTGGGGATGAACAAATCCATTTCTTTGTCAACCATTGGCCTTCGAGAAGCGGTGGCTATATCGAAACCAAAGAGAAGCGTGACATCACAGCTGAAATATTAAGGCATAGCATTGATTCCCTTTTTTCCATCAATCCAATTGCCAATATTTTAATAATGGGCGATTTTAATGCCACACCAAAAGAAAAATGCTTCACCGCTATTCTGAAAGCAATACCTTATCCCGGTGACAATGATTCTTCCTCATTGATCAATCTTTCGACACTTTGGACAAAGCAGGCAGAAGGAACCATCCGTAATGGCGGTCAGTGGGAACTTTTCGACCAGATGATTTGCTCAAAGAATCTGCTGTCAAACCCTACTTTAAATATAGTAACAGAACAAAGCGGGATCTGCAACTTTGACTTTCTTCTGGAACCCGACCCAACGTTCCTCGGTAAAAAACCATTCAGAACCTACATGGGACCAATTTATCATGGCGGAATTAGCGATCACCTACCCGTAAAAATATGTTTATCAACAAAATAACAAAACCAGTTCTGCATACTGAATCCACAGTTAAACACCTCATATGTCTGATGAGATTCCTCCTCTATAATTATACAGCCAGGAATATGAGATTTTTGATTTTGAAAACCTTCTTTCCAACTTGAATTACACCTCCCTTTCCCTAATATTTCCCATATTCCGGATTAATCGGATGGAAAAATCAAAAATAATTACATTTCACTCCGTTGATTTTCAGCTATTTTACAAAATAATATCGTTTTATTTCATTTCTGCATTAAACCCAAAGCAGATATTACAATCAAAAGGGTTATAAATTAAATTGCAGTCATGAGAAAAGTTTTGTTATTTATATTACTCTCGTCAGTAATCGCTATTCCGCTAAGTGCCCAAACAGCACCGCCATTGGGTAGTGGATCAAGAAGTAATCCTATTGGTGATAATGCAGCACCCCTCAATATGGGGATCAAAGGAAAAGTTGTCGATTCAGCCAGTAAAATGCCCATGGAGTTTGCGAATGTTGTGATTTATTCGGCCAAAGACAGCACAATTGCCGGGGGCATAATGACTGGTTCAAACGGATCTTTCGAAATCAAAAAGCTTCCTGCCGGGAATTTCTATATTCGTGTCAATTTCATTGGATTTGAAAGGAAAACCGTTTCAAGGATTGTCCTGAGTCCGGCAAAACCAACATTTGATTTGGGTCAGATCGAATTAAAACCGGCTTCAGAACAAATCGGGGAAGTTTCAGTTACCGCCCAAAAAGCGCAGGTAGAATTCAAAATCGACCGTCGCGTAGTCAATGTCAGTCAGAATATAACAGCAACAGGCGGTTCAGCCGTTGAAGTACTTGAAAATACGCCGTCGGTACTGACCGACTTCGACGGAAATGTTACCCTTCGGGGCAGTACCGCCTTTACGGTTCTGATTGATGGGAAACCAAGCGTTTTAACAGGGAGCGATGCCCTTCGCCAAATTCCCGCAACCAACATCGAAAATATTGAAATCATCACCAATCCATCTGCCAAATACGATCCGGATGGCGTTTCTGGGATTATCAATGTGGTAATGAAGAAGAACCAAAAAGATTCATTCAGTGGTTTAATCAATCTCACCGCCGGTTTGAATAATAAATATCGTGGAGACATGAATTTCAATTACCGTACCGGTAAATGGAATTTTATTGTAGGCGCTGATTTTCAGGATATGCATAACAAGGGAACCCGTGATACGAAAATGGAACTCTATTCGGCAGATACTATTACCTCAAGAAATACGAATGGTGACGGTTCGATGATCAGAAAAGGGCAGAGTGTTAAAGGAGGATTCGATTACCAGTTAAGCAAAAACACTTCGTTTGGAATGACCGGAACTGTAGGCAACCGTAGCAATGACAACCTAAACTCCGGATTTCAACACGAATTCGACAATAAAGGGACTCCGGACGTATATACTTTTCAGGATAACAGCTCGGCAAGAAGTGGTAATTACTGGAGCAGTGATTTCAACTTTCAGCAAAAGTTCAACAAAAAGGGGCATGAGCTATCAGGGTTATTCTATATCTCAGGTAACAATGGCGATGACATGGAATACCAGACAAGATATCTGACTGACGCAAACTGGCAGACAATTGATCCAAATTCTGTTAGAAACAGATCAAGCGAAACTTCAGACAATAAGGAGTACCGTGCAAAACTCGACTACACCTTACCCATCAACGATAAAGATAAATTCGAAGCAGGTTACCAGGCGAGAATAGAGAGAGAAAATGAGATCTTTAATTTCGAAGAAGCCGGAAGCAACAACATTTGGGTCAACAATCCCTTATTCAGTACTTCTTTTGATTACTCGAGCAATATTCATTCGTTATATTCGACCTTCTCACATGCTGGTGAAGGATTTTCGTACCAGCTTGGATTGCGTGGAGAATATACCGACAGAAGTATTTCAAGTGTTAACTCACCGATTCTACACAAATTCAACCAGTTTGACTTCTTTCCAACACTTCATTTTTCGCAGAAGCTAAAGAACGATTATGAGTTCCAGGCAAGTTACAGCCGCCGGCTAAACCGTCCGGATGCAAATAACCTCGAACCATTCAAATCGTACATGGATCAGTACAATATCAGGGTAGGTAATCCTGATCTTAAACCAGAGTATACAGGTTCTTACGACCTTACCATTTTAAAACGGATAAGCAAATCTTTCATATCACTTGAAAGTTATTACAGAAACACGCAAGGGTTAATAACCCGGATCCAAACATTGGGCACTGATGGCATCATGGTCAATACAATGGCAAACGTCAACAATGACTATTCGCTTGGTGCGGAATTCATGGCAAATATTGAGGTAAAACCCGGATTCAGAATTATCGGGAGCGCTACCCTTTATAACTATTGGCTGAAAGGTGCAATCAACGGTAAAAGCGTGGATCAGAGCAGTACCAATTTTGACTCCCGCTTAAATCTGGATATGAAACTGGCAAAAAATACGCGTTTACAATTAACCGGAATTTACCGGGGTGCGACCGCTTCAGCCCAGGGAACCCGTGATCCTATGATGTTTGCAAATGCCGCACTAAAACAGGATTTCCTAAAGAATAAGCTTACGGCAACCTTACAAATTCAGGATATCTTCGGAACCATGAAGTTTGGAGGAACGACTTACGGTGAAGGTTTCCAGACACAGTTTAAGTTTAAACGTGAACCACAAATTGTACAGTTAACACTGAGTTACAAGCTTAATAATTTCAAAAACAAACCTGCCCGCACCGAGGAATCGGGACAAGGCAATGAAAACGGAAACACCGGAGAATTCTGATTTACCGTTAAAACACAGATCAATCCCTCTCATTGTTAATTCATGAGAGGGATTTTTTGTTAAAGTGAAAACAAGAAGTGCCTGCTACACGTTGTTGGTATAAAATAAGAAGCAATGGATCAGAACCCTCAACTTTTCTGGAGCATCCCCGCTGCAGAAATACTTAAAAACCTTCAGACGACAGATAGCGGCCTCACCACTTCTGAAGCACAGAAACGGTTCGCCACCTATGGAGCCAATCGCCTCAAACCACCAAAGCGATCGGACGTATTTTCGCTGTTAATCTCTCAGTTTAAGAGCCCCATCATCATTATTCTACTATTTGCAACAGGGTTGTCCTTTTTCCTGCACAACCTGGTTGATGCCTCGATCATTCTTACCATCGTTATCGTAAGCGGACTTCTCGGCTTCTGGCAGGAACATGGTGCCACCAACGCTGTGGCGAAGTTGCTTGCTATCGTTCAAATCAAAGCTTCAATACTCCGCGACGGAAAAGAACAGGAAATCCCCATTGAAAACATTGTTCCGGGTGACATCGTCATCCTCAATGCGGGCGATATTGTTCCGGGCGACTGCCTCCTTCTGGAATCGAAAGACATATTTGTGGATGAAGCCATGCTGACTGGCGAAACCTTTCCTGTCGAAAAAATTGTTTCGGTGCTGCCTGCAGATACCGCACTTGCGCTGCGGTCAAACACACTTTGGATGGGAACCCATATCGTGAGTGGAACAGCGAAGGCACTGGTTACGCTTACGGGCAAAGAAACAGAGTTCGGCAAAGTATCCGAGCGACTTAAAATCAAACCACAGGAGACCGATTTTGAGCATGGTATACGACGTTTTGGCTATTTCCTTGGCGAAGTGACCCTCGTTTTGGTTGTCATTATTTTTGCAATCAATGTCTATTTGCAACGTCCTGTATTAGACTCCTTTCTCTTCTCACTCGCACTCGCTGTCGGATTGACACCACAGTTACTACCTGCAATTATCAGCATTAACCTGGCTCATGGGGCTAAAAAGATGGCTGAAAAGAAGGTAATCGTCAAGCGGCTTGCCTCCATTGAAAATTTCGGCAGCATGAACGTTTTATGTTCGGATAAGACCGGAACCCTCACCGAGGGGATTGTGAAGGTACAGTCGGCCCTTGACGTGGAGGGAAATTCAAGTGACAAAGTCCTTCTATATGCCTACCTCAACGCTTTTTATGAAACAGGTTTTACCAATCCTATCGATGAAGCCATTCGCAATTATAAGCCAGTCGACATGGCAGCTTACAAAAAACAGGACGAGATACCGTACGATTTTCTCCGTAAACGGTTAAGTATCGTGGTTACCAAAGGTGATGAACATTTGATGGTTACCAAAGGTGCATTATCAAATATCCTCGAAGTATGTTCCTTATCCGAAACCAAAGATGGAAATACCGTTGAAATCGCTTCAGTGAAAGATCAGATTGAAAAGCATTTTGAAGAGTTCAGTAATCAGGGCTTTCGAACCTTAGGTATTGCTTATAAGAACATTGTTTCTGACCCGGTCATCAACAAGGATGATGAGACCAATATGACATTTTTAGGATTTCTTACCCTATTCGATCCACCGAAAGAAAACATCGCAGAGACCATTGCCAGCCTGAAAAAACTGGGTGTTTCGCTCAAAGTTATTACAGGGGACAACCACCTCGTTGCTGCCAGCATCAGCAAAAAAATGGGGTTGTCGGATAATAAAATTGTCACGGGGCCTCAACTTCGCGATATGAGCGACAGCGCGCTGCTCAGAAGTGTTGATAAAGTGGATGTTTTTGCCGAAATCGAACCGAACCAGAAAGAACGAATCATCATTGCCCTTCGGAAGGCCGGGAATGTTGTGGGGTATATTGGTGATGGCATCAACGATGCCTCGGCACTTCATGCTGCCGACGTCGGTATCTCGGTGGATACTGCCGCCGATGTTGCCAAAGATGCAGCTGATATCGTTTTGCTCGAAAAGGACCTCGGCGTTCTGGTCGAAGGGGTTCGCGAAGGTCGTACCACTTTTGCCAACACGCTCAAATATGTGTTTATGGCGACGAGTGCCAATTTCGGGAACATGTTCAGCATGGCTGGCGTCTCCCTCTTTATCCCATTTCTCCCCTTGCTGCCCAAACAAATCCTGTTGACCAACCTGATGACCGATTTCCCTGAAATGACCATTGCGACCGACAATGTCGACAACGAAATGATCGATCATCCCCGGCGCTGGGATATTAAGGCTATTCGTAAGTTTATGATTACATTTGGATTGGTAAGCTCAGTATTCGACTACCTTACCTTTGGCTTGCTTTTACTCGTTTTGAATGCCAGTGAAGCGCAATTCCGGACAGGTTGGTTCCTCGAATCGGTCATTTCTGCATCGTTAATTGTACTGGTTATCCGAAGCAGGCAACCTTTCTTTAAAAGCAAACCCGGGAAATACCTGTTAATAACAACCCTGTCAATAGTTTTCATCACACTAATCCTTCCCTTCACTCCGATTGGAAAGATTTTCGGATTTATTCCGCTCTCATTTACAACCTATTTGCTGTTATTATTAATTGTGGTGATCTACATCGTTGCTGCAGAAATTACCAAAACATTTTTTTATAAGAAGGTGAAGTTCTGAATACCAGGATACACAGTTCCGTGAATACTCCCATGTAATTGTGTTGTAAAGCCGTGTAAACATCAAAAATGGTTGTGTAAATATGCTGTAAAGCAGTGTCAATGGTTAGAAAGGTTGTGTAAACATGCTGTAAAGCAGTGTTAATGGTTAAAAAGGTTGTGTAAACATGCTGTAAAGCAGTGTCAATGGTTAAAAAGGTTGTGTAAACATGCTGTAAAGCAGTGTTAATGGCCAGAAAGGTTGTGTAAACATGCTGTAAAGCAGTGTTAATGGCCAGCAAGGTTATGTATTTATACTGCAAGACTGTGCCGATGGCAGGGAAAGTCAGGATTTATGCTGAAAAACAGTTTCTTTGACAAAAAAAGTCGGGATTTATGCTAAAAAGCAGTTTCTTTGACGAATAGGTCGGGATTTATGTAACAAAGCAATGTCAACGGCTCAAACCGCATCTTCCAGCAGACTGAAACAGATCAATAAAAGTCAGGAAGCAAATCAGAACAATACGATTCGTTATGTGTTTAATTCAATACAATCAGTAAAATCAAACTGCCGATGCCCTTCATAACATGGTTTGACAAAAACACGGTAAAGCATCTCCGGTTTCCGTTTTCATTCTTTCTGATGCCGGTCTTTCTATTTGCGCTAAGCCAGGCAACAGCCATTCGCTGGGATACGACCATCCTGGCTTTTTTGATTTTACACCTGTTAATCTTTCCATCCAGCAATGGTTACAACAGCTTTCAGGATCGGGACGAAACGAGCATCGGCGGATTAAAACATCCACCTAAAGTCACGATGAACCTTTATTATGCAACACTTTCACTCGATATTATTGCGCTGATTTGCGGACTCCTTATTTCTGTTTATTTTGCCTTATTGCTGTTGGTATTTGTGCTAATGTCCAGGGCCTACAGCTATCGCAATATCCGGCTAAAGAAATACCCCGTCATTGGATTCCTTACCGTATTTATTTTCCAGGGAGGGTTTGTTTACCTGATGGCATCGGTTGCTATTTCAACTTTATCTGTTCATCAGTTCTTTACACTGAACAACCTGCTTTGCATGGGAATATCAAGCCTGTTCATTGGAAGCGCTTACCCGCTGACCCAGATTTACCAGCACGAGGCGGACAAGAATGATGACGTGATCTCCATGAGCTATCTGCTTGGTTATAACGGGACGTTTATCTTTTCAGGCATCCTGTTTTCCATCGCAACCATCCTGTTAGCCTATTACTTTGGAATAAAGCACCAATCGGTGGCGTTTGTAATATTTCTGGTATTGATGTTACCCATCGTATTGAAACTGTCCGGTTGGTTTGGCAAAGTCCGACAGAATACCAGCCATGCAAATTTTGAAAATACGATGCGGATGAATACGATGAATTCTGTTTGCATGAACCTCTATTTTATTGTTTTGATTTTAAATCGCTTCTGGACATGGTTTTAATAAAATGAGCCGAATAATTTCATTAGGGACTGCCGTACCACAGTATGGCTCCCGTCAGAACAGAATACTTGAATATATGCAAGGGGCTTATGCCGATGAAACAGCTTCGCGTAAGTTGAAACTATTGTTCCACCAAAGCGGAATTGAAACCCGTCATTCCGTAGTTCCAGATTTTGGGGACGAAAAAACCGGCACTCCCCTTTTTAAAGCCAGTCACTATCTTCCGAATGTGGAAGAACGGATGAAAATTTATAAAGAACATGCTGTACCACTCGCGATAGATGCCATTGATAACGCACTCGAAAAATTGAACACATCGGTTACTGATTTTGGGTTCACCCATTTAATCACGGTGACTTGTACCGGATTATATGCGCCGGGTATCGATGCTGAAATAGTTGAACGACTGGGCCTGCCGGATGACATCTTTCGCACCACCGTTAATTTTATGGGATGCAACGCCGCCTTCCATGCTTTAAAACTCGGTGACATTATTGTGCGCGCCGAACCGGATGCCAAAGTCCTGATCGTTTGCGTTGAGTTGTGTACCATCCATTTCCAGCCCAAAAACAATCACGACAACTTACTCTCCAACACAATTTTTGGCGATGGAGCAGCTGCCGCAATCATTACATCCAACGCCTACGGAAAAGATCACCATCATTGCGGACTGACCATCAACGGGTTTTATTCGTTGCTGCTCAACAAAGGGAAAGATTTAATGGGTTGGAACATTACACCCGTCAATTTTGAGATGATTCTCGATGCAAAAGTCCCCGAATTCATCGGCAACGAGATCAACAATATCGTTTTGAAAGCGGGTAACAAATTTAATATCCAACCCGACGCCATCAATCATTGGGCAGTACATCCTGGCGGGAAAAAGATACTGGATACCATCAAAAAACAGCTGCATCTTCCTGATGATGGTTTACAATCCTCTTATAATGTGCTGGAGGAATATGGGAATATGTCGTCGCCCACCATTTTGTTCGTTTTAAATGAGATTGGAAAAGCGCTGCTTCAAATCGACGAAACCATTTTTGCAGTTGGTTTTGGTCCGGGTTTGAGCATTGAAACCGCCCTGTTAACTTATGAAGAATAAATTCAAATACCGTTCCGACGAAACAGAGTTGCTCGATGCACCCGACATTCCAAAAGCGCTTCTGTTTAAGAACCTGCACGAACTCGATATCCTCAACCGAACATTGGGTGGTCATGCCATTACGATTCAGGGAATAAAACAGTTAGTTACCGACAAAACCAAAATTTATCATGTTGCAGATCTGGGCTGTGGCAGTGGCGATACGATGAAATACATAGCCGACTGGGCAATGACAAATGGGTTTAAAGTCAAACTTACTGGTGTAGACATGAATGCAGATGCCATCGAATTCCAGCAACATCATTGTAAAGATTACCCCGAAATAAGTGGTGTGGTTTGCGATTACCATGATTTCCTGAAAAAGGGTGATATCGTTGATATTATCCATTGTTCCTTGTTTTGCCACCATCTGAAGGACGATGAATTATCCGATTTATTGGAATGGGTGCAGCTTAAAGCAAAAACTGGTTTTATCATTAATGACCTGCAACGCAATTGGCTGGCATACTATAGCGTTAAAGTCTTTACTTTTCTGTTTAATGGCTCACCATTGGCAAAAAACGATGGACCAATCTCCGTATTGCGTGGATTTAAGAAGAAGGAACTTAAAACATTACTGCAAAAGGCAGAAATAGATCACTATTCAATTACCCCAAAGTGGGCCTTCAGGTATTTGGTTGTGGGCAAAATGTAGCAATAAAAGAGGAAAACTGGAAGATGTGAAAGCGTGAAATAATGCAGCTTAAAAATCAAATCAACAACTAACCAAAACTTGTCAATTGCAAAATACGATCACAAAACCTCAGGTGCTGATAGTTGGTGCGGGAC
>JANYLE010000282.1 GCA_025363795.1 Mariniphaga sp.
CCCTGAGGTCAATTCGAAACTATATTGAGTCTTTCAGCAGACCCTAATTATTGGTATTTCACAAGGAGTTGTCTCAAAAGTCTTTTTTAACCGCAAAGTGCGCAATGTAAACGCAAAGTCCGCAAAGTTAATGTATTGAAAATATGTTTTTTGCGATCTTTGCGTAATTTCTTTGTGGACATTGCGGTTACTTTGTTTAATTTTTGAGTCAACCTTTATTTATATTTGGCTACTTCGTCGCCTAAGAAGAATGTTTTTCATTATCGAATCACTAAAATAGTCATTTTATTCCACCATCATCGACACCACCCTGAATTCCTGGCCTCCGCTGATCTCCGAAGGGAAGCACTCACATTTGGGACAGGTTGCCATCCGGTGGTTCATCTCAAAATCAACCGCACAGGCATTGCATCTTCCGATACCTGGCGTCCTTATTATATTTATCGATGCATTCTCAAGTATGGAATCGTTCACCAATAATCCCAAAGCCGACTCAAAAGCATCGGCTTCGACGCCACTCAGATCACCCACCTCGATGGTGATCTCCTGTATTGCATTTGCACTGTTTTTCTCCGCCTCCCTTTGGGCAAGACTGATCACTTCGAGCGCCATTGAAAATTCATGCATACAATTTCGTTTAGCAAATTCGTGGTAACTGGTCGCCTGACAGCGTATCGATGATCCTTCGTCCACCTGTTTCGTTCTTCAGCACTACCTTCCCCGGAAAATCACTCACAACGCGGCCAATAATGGCGCTGTTCTTTCCGAGTTCGTGGGTTTTTAATTGCTCCAGTATCTTTAATCCCTCGGTTTCACTTGCTACAATGAGCACTTTCCCTTCATTGGCAATGTGCAGCGGATCAAACCCCAACACTTCGCACATGGCTTTCACACCCCTGTCGATTGGTAAGGCAGCTTCCTCAATTTCGATCCCCAGTTTTATCTTTTGAACCAGTTCATTCAGTACCGACGCCACACCTCCGCGTGTCGGGTCGCGCATAAATTTAACGGTCGAATTGTCGAGAAGGTTTCGGATCAGGTGATTCAGCGATGCGCAATCGGATTCGACCGTTGTCTTGAAGTTAAAGGATTCCCTTGCATTCATAACCGCCATCCCATGGTCGCCGATCGTGCCATTAATGATGATCACATCGCCGGGCAGGATATTGAGCGCTTTACTGATGGGAAGATTTTCTTTTTTGATGCGTCCGATCCCGGCAGTATTGATAAACAGTTTGTCACACTTCCCTTTGTTCACGACTTTCGTATCGCCTGTCACAATTAATACCCCCGCATTTTTAGCTTCGGCGGCAAGTGAGGAAACGATTGTTTCAAGATCCTTTATCGGGAATCCTTCCTCGATGATCATCGAAACACTCAGGTAAAGTGGTTCAGCACCTGAAACAGCAAGGTCATTCACCGTGCCACAAACAGACAGTTTTCCGATATTTCCTCCCGGGAAAAACAATGGATCGATCACAAATGAGTCAGTTGTGAATGCAATCTGTTCCGAACCGGTTGTTAAGATTGCTGCATCGGTTTGTTCCTTCAGGATAGGGTTGTCAAAATGGCGGATAAACACCTCTTCAATGAGTTGGTGCATGAGCTGACCGCCGCTTCCGTGACCCAACATTATTTTATCTTCGCTGTTCTTCATACCCGGTATTTGTAGTAGGTGGCACACGTCCCTTCTCCCGAAACCATACACGCGCCTACGGGATTCGAAGGTGTGCATTTTTTTCCAAAAAGGGGACAATCGATGGGTGTTTTTAATCCCCGGAGGATTTGTCCGCAGATGCATCCTTTTGGCTCTGTTGAGGCCGGAACTTCAACGTTGAATTGTATTGCTGCATCAAATGCTTTCAATTCTTCACGGATCTTTAAGCCACTTTTGGGAATCATCCCGAGTCCTCTCCACTGATCATCCCTGAGTTCAAACACTTCTTCCATCATTCGTTGGGCTGTTTTATTCCCTTCCGGATGAACCACGCGCTGGTACTGTACTTCCACGCGTTGTTTGCCCGATTCTATCTGGATTACCAGCATCAGAATCGCCTGCATCATATCTACAGGTTCAAAGCCCGAAACAACAACCCCCAATCCGCAAACCGATGCGAGTTCATCAAAGATTGCTGTTCCCGTAATGGCGCTCACATGTCCCGGTGCAATAAAACCATCGATCTTTACCCCCTCTTCTACAAGCGCTTTCATCACAGGTGGCATCACTTTGTGTGCACTTAATACAAAGAAGTTGGGGATGTTTTCCTTTTTTGCCTGTAAGATTGCCGCAGCAGTCGCGGGTGCGGTCGTTTCAAATCCAATCCCGAGGAATACGACCTTTTTATCGGGGTTGTTTTTCGCAATTTCAAGCGATTCAAGTACCGAATAAACGATGCGGATATCACTTCCGTTGGCACGTTCTTTCTCCAACGAAGTGTAAGAACCCGGTACGCGGATCAGATCGCCGTAAGTGGTGATGATTACGCCCGGCAGCTTACTGTAGGCCATCGCTGTGTCAATAAAATGCTGACCAGAAACACAAACCGGACAACCCGGACCAGAAATCAGGTGAATATTGGATGGTAGCAGTGAATGTAATCCAAAACGGTGAATGGCCATCGTATGTCCGCCGCAAACTTCCATAAGCACCAGCTCTTTTGTAGAGATGGCTTTGAGCTTTTCGGCAATGGAGAGGATCAGGTCTTTTTTTCGGTATTCATCTACGAATTTCATTCTTTAGACTTTAGGTGATTAGACTGTGGGCTTTAGGAATTAGGGTTTAGGCTTTAGGTTTTTAGACTTTAGGCGTTTAGACTGTAGGCTATAGGGGTTTAGGCTTTAGGCCATAGACCTTAGGTTTTGCGGAGGGAACGGATAAGGGCGGCAATAACCTTTTCGGTTTCTGTGAATTTCTGTTCGAAATAACCAATATCGTTATCACCTGTATAGCCTAACCTGACCGCTAATCCAAATTGATAATGCGATTCTTTACATGATCCAAAGGCAATATCAAGGAATCTGACATATTCGGTTTGCGTTTTGCGTGCACATCCTTCAACGATATTCGAAGCTGCAGAAACGGCAGATCTTCTCATTTGTGAGGTTAGTCCATAGATCTCATCCTTTGGAAACCCTTTCGTTACCTGATAAACCAACAATGCCAATTCATCCGCAAGTTCAAAAGCCCTCAATTTTGTATGGTCTCTCATCTCCCTCAATTTTAAAAGTCCTTGGTTTAGTGTGATTCTCCTCTTCCTAAAACTATCTACCTAAAAGTCTACAGCCTAATAACCTAAATCATATAGTGGTGTTCATTCAATATACTAAAAATAAGGCTTTTAGACCTTAGGCTGTAGGCCATAGACCTTAGGTTTTGCGTAGGGAACGGATAAGGGCAGCAATTACCTTTTCGGTTTCTGTGAATTTCTGTTCGAAATAACCAATATCGTTATCACCTGTATAACCTAACCTGACTGCTAATCCAAATTGGTAATGCGATTCTTTACATGATCCAAAGGCAATATCAAGGAATCTGACATATTCGGTTTGAGTTTTGCGTGCACATCCTTCAACGATATTCGAAGGGACAGAAACGGCAGATCTTCTCATTTGTGAGGTCAATCCATAGACCTCTTCTTTTGGTAACCCTTTCGTTACCTGATACACCAACAATGCCAACTCATCCGCAAGTTCAAAAGCCCTCAATTTTGTATGGTCTCTCATCTCCATCAATTTTAAAAGTCCTTAGTTTAGTGTGATTCTCCTCTTCCTAAAACTATCTACCTAAAAATCTACAGCCTAAAAGTCTAAACCCTACAGTCTAAACGCCTATAGCCTAACACCTAATAGCCTAACGCCTAAAAGCCTAACACCTAAATCCCTACCGCCTAACGCCTAAAGCACCTTCCTCATTCCGGCTTACCCCTGTCCATGTCATTTAGTAGTTGCAACGTAAACGCCGCTTCTTCGGCATCCACTTTTTTGATCGCAAAACCAGCGTGCAACATGATGTAATCACCCGGTTGAACATCCTCCAACAGCAGCAAACTTGCTGTATATTCAACATCTTCGATCGAAACAAGGGCGCTTGTTCCGTTAACACTGATCACTTTTGCAGGTATGGCTAAACACATTTGATTTCCCTCCTTTTTGATGCAACAGCCAGCTGACCGAGTGCGATTCCCCCGTCATTTGTGGGGACTATTGCATGTGAATATACTTCAAGATTATTTTTTTCAAGCAGTTCTGTGGTCTGTTCCAGCAGGTATTTGTTCTGGAATACGCCACCTGACAGGACAACTTTGCTGATTCCTTCCGAACGGCGCATGACATTGACAGTTTCAAAGATAGCCAATATTATGGTGTTGTGGAATTTTGTTGAGATGGCAGAAGCGTCTAAACCTTGCCGGATATCTTCCGCAATTCCGCGGATGGTTTCATCAAAACAGATCGTTTCACCGCGTGTAAACAAATAAGTATCCCTGGTCTCTTTACGGATAATTGCTTCAAGGCGCATGGGTCCTTCTGCCTGGAAAGAAGCTACCTGAACCAGTTCGAGCAAAGCGGCAACACAATCGAATAATCGTCCGGCGCCTGAAGTCAACGGGCAATTGACGTGCTTATCAATCATTGCAATTATGAGTCTTGTCTTTTCTGGATCTGTTTTTTTCAGAAATGGGATTTCAAGTTCCGTAAATGCTGCCCCAAATACTTTATAGAGGTACGAAACCGCGATCCTCCACGGTTCTTCTGTTGCCAGATCGCCACCCGGCAGAGGAATGTATTCAAAATGGGTCACCCTTTTGAAGTCATTGAGGTCACAAACCATAAACTCTGATCCCCAGGTATGACCATCCGGACCATAACCGGTTCCGTCGAGTGCAACACCAATCACTTTTTCGTCGAGGTGGTGTTCCGCCATGCACGAAGCGATATGCGCATGGTGATGTTGTACGTGAACAATGGGAAAGTCGCCAAAATTCATTCCTGCTTGGGTCGAGATATAGGCCGGATGCAGATCAACTGCGAGCATGGTGGGTTTAATCCGGAAGAGTTTGATAAATTGTGCAATCGTTGCTTCGTAAAACAGCGTTGTTTCGAGTCCCTGCAGGTCACCGATGTGCTGACTTAGAAAAGCTTTTTGCCCTTTACCGACACAAAAGCAATTGGTGAGCTCAGCCCCGAAAGCAACAAACCCCTCTGTATCCAGATCCGTTCTGACAGGAGCCGGAACATAGCCACGTGAGCGCCGGAAAACCCGTTCTTTGCCGCCGATGATCCGTACAACAGAATCATCCGTGCGGTTATAGATGTCGCGGTTGTGAAGTACGACCAAATCTGCCAGGGACGCGAACGCTTCAAGCGCCGACTGGTTATCTACCAGGATCGGTTCGTCGCTGAAATTCCCGCTTGTGAGGACAATCGCCGCGGTTTTCAACTGCCGGAACAACAAATAATGAAATGGCAGATATGGAAGCATCACGCCCAGCAGGTTTAATCCCGCGTTGAGGCTTTTTGCAAGGATTGGCTGACCGGATTTATTTTTCTTTTCGAGCAAAACAATCGGTCTTCGCCACGATGTGAGCGATTGTTCCTCTGTTGCGTCCGTTTCTGCATAATACTTCACGGCTTCCAGGTCGCGAAACATCACCGCGAACGGTTTCCCCTCCCTGTTTTTGAGGTTGCGGAGCCTTTCTACACTTGTTTCGTTAAAAGCATCACACGCAAGGTGCATCCCTCCAAGACCTTTGATCAACACAATGCCGCCATTTGCTATACTCAACGAAACATGGTTTAGGATCGCAGCGATATCGGTACTGATGCGGATGTTTTTGGCATACAATTCATAGGCTGGACCACAATCGAGGCAGGCAGTGGGCTGTGCATGAAACCTTCGGTCAAGCACCGTATTATATTCCTTGCGACAAGCAGGGCACATCGCAAATGATTGCATGGTTGTCTTCGCCCTGTCGTAAGGAAGGTCCCGGATAATCGTGAAACGGGGACCGCAATTGGTACAATTCACAAAAGCATAGTCTTCGCGGTTTCCGGGTTGGTCAATGTCGCGCAGACAAGCCTCACATACGGCAATATCGGGACTGATTTCTGTAATCTCTTCCGACACATCGTGACTGCCGAGGATCTTAAATTCGGTGAAAGGTTGAGTTGTTATTTCAACTGCCGTAATTGCTTCAATCATAGCCGCAACAGGTGCCTCTTTCTTCAGTGAATGAAGGAAAAGTTCAAGGTTTCGGGGCGTTCCGGTCACCTGTATCTTTACATTTTCATTTGTGTTCTGCACCCATCCTGTGAGTTCAAACAGCTTTGCCATCCTGAAAACGAAAGGCCGGAAACCTACGCCCTGAACCAGACCGGTTACAATGATTTGCTGTGATTGATCGTCCAAGGTATCTTTCTTATTTACAGCGATAAATGTAGGAATAATTCTTTTAGATATGCTTCATCAGCCTGATGATAATCCCGATGGTTTCATACCTGGAGCTATCCATCTGTTGCCCCTAAGGGGCAAACACAGAATTATTTTATCCGAAGATGCCCTGAAGGGGCATAATTTAAATAACCCAGGATAAGGAGGAACGACATAACCCGGGGTTAAATAAGCAATAGGGAATTGGCGCATCTGCCTGTTACGGTGAAGATCTAACCTTCTATGCGCCGAAAGGTAAATTGCCTGGCAGAATAGGTTCATAAAATCCTTTGCTTGTATCTATCTGCCTTGAATTCATTATTAGCTTATGTAATTCCCTTTTATCTTTATCCGATGTTTGCTTTTGCGGCGCACAGCATGTTTTCTGCTCTGCCGATCCTTTGCAGATGCGCCGGTTCCGCACTTTATCCATAACCGCGGGTGATAATCCCGAAGGTTGCTTACCCGGTGCTATCCATCCATTCCCCTTACAAGGCAAATGCTTTAATATCCCCAGTTTTTAATGGCAATTGCGATCAATGCTGCCGTGCTTTTCACTTCGGTTTTCCTGATCAGTCTGCTGCGATGCTTTTTAATCGTATTAATGCTGATCTGAAACTTGTCGGCAATCTTTTGTGAATCCATCCCATCTACAATTAACCGCAGAATTTCTTTTTCACGGTTTGTAAGCTGCGAATAAGCAGATCTGTATTTGAGCCGTGCAGGTTCTTTGGTTGGCGGAACCTTCGGTTGAACCGGAAGCGGGAGGTTGGTAATATCGGTAGCACCAACCATCATTTTCTTAACCGACCCGTCACTGAAAGTTTCGAGTACAGTTTTTGAACAACGGAGCACCCTGTAATTGATTTCTCCATATGGTTTTAAACGAATGGTGGTGTTGACCGTCCGATCCGTTCCGGCAGGATAGACTGTTTTTAAACCCAACCTCAAAAGGGCGAGGTCCTCCGGATGCACAATCTCTTTGAAAACGTGAATCCCCATGCCATTGAGCTGCGCACGTGTACTGCCGATAAAATCGAGCGCATACTGATTTACTGACGTCGTGTAGCACGAGCGGATATCACCCGGAATTGTTAGTTCATTAATATAATATACGATTGGAAGCGTGTAGGCGAGGCCTTTGAGGATAGTTAATTTAGGCACTGATTCCTCTTTTGGATAGAATTTGCTTTTCATTTTTTTATTTATTGTAATTTAGTTGAGGTTCTTTAAATGTACTCATTTAGGGTTATATCACTGCACTTTATACTTCGTATATTAGAACAGTTTTTACATAGTTTGCGGAATAATATACGAATGTACATTTAAATTTTAATTATTTTATTAAAATGATTATCGAAAAGATAAAATTCATAATCATTCTACGATAACTGATCACGTTCTTTGACAACAACTGAAAGCAACTTCATTTATTTTGGATAGAACTGGCCCAATGTTCCCAGTTATTGGGCGGATAACTTAAGACATTAGGTAAATACATGCTTGCATTTTACTATTACAAGGTTGCATTAGGTAAATACATGCTTGCATTTTACTATTACAAGGTTGCATTGGGTAAAAACATGCTTGCATTTTACTATTACAAGGTTGCATTAGGTAAATACATGCGTGTATTTTACTTTTTCAACGTTGCATTGGGTAAATACATGCCTGCATTTCTTTTTTTAAGGATGTAATTGACCAGGTCATACATAAAGTGTTGCATATCAGTTAAAAATAATAAACCCAATCATTGGATGATAGAGAAAGTAGGAGAGTAGATTAATTTGTTGAACCTTAAAATTAAAAATCATGAAAAAAATAACTGTGATTTTGGATTTTATTCGGATTCCGGTCCCCGACAAGGTGGGGAGAGGGAACAATGTGACGGGACGCATGACGGGAAATCCCAGTTTCCTGACTCCTGATGTTCCGTTGGGGGATTTAGCTGACGCAACAGAACTGCTTAACCGCAGTTATCTGGCTGCGTTGGGTGGAGGTAAGCAAAGCAAGGCGTTGATGCACCAGGCAGAAAAGGCATGGGAACAGCTTATGCGCGACCAGGCCAAGTATGTCGACCGGATTGCAAAGGGAGATGTAGCAATTATCCTCAGTGCTGGTTTTAATGCATCGAGACAACCGACTCCCGCGAAACGACCTGAATTTAGCGCTGTATATGGTGATCGTTCGGGTTCCGTTATTTTGCGGTGCAAGGCGATTCAAGGTGCTTATGGTTATGTCTGGCAATACTGTAAAGGCACTTTGGCCGAAACAGAGGGGGCATGGACCTTTGCCGATGCGACAGGTAAGGTAACCGTAACGATTGAAAACCTCACGCCATTCACAAAGTATTGGTTTCGTGTGGCTGCTGTGATGGCAGACGGTACGGCAGCCTTTAGCAAACCGATTGAGTTTGCGATGGTTTGAGTTGAATGAAAATCCGGTGATTGGGTTAAATTATACCGTTGAATGTTCGGATCATTCAGACGGGTTTTTGAGTGAGTGTTTGGGTTGCAGGGATAAAGCGTTGCTTTGTCCCTGCTTTTTTTGGGGGGGAAGGGTACTTTTTCATGTCATCAATGCAAAGAAACTCGAGGGGTAAAGGTAGCTTGCTTTTATAGTCAGTGCTACTATTCAATTGTCACGCATAAATATGGTTTATTCTCAGAATTATAACCAAACTTAGCAACTACTTCACCATCTGTGTTTGTTGTTAGACATTTTCTAATAATAGAATTACCATTTTTCTTATGAACTTTCCATCCACTGCTTTTTGTGGAATACCTTCCATTTGCACTAGTATCACAAAATCTTCCGTCTGAAACAACTGTGAGCTTTGGGTTTACTTGGTTTATAAAGTCAACATTATATCCAGATTCTCGGCCATGATGGGGTGCTAAAAGTATGTCTGCATTTTTAATCGCGGACATAAAACTTGGCTTTGACATTAGTTCGAGATATGAGTGTTCTTGATTGTCCCCTGGTATTACAATTTTTGTTTTTGCACATTCAATTACAACGACAATACTATGATTATTAAAATTATCGTGCTTACAAGTTACAGGTTTAAATGTTTGTATTTTTAGTCCACCCCAATTTTCTGGTTTAGAAGGATTGTCAATACTATCTGGCTGAATAGGTGAACTATATCTATTATTTATTTCGCAATACTTTTCGAACTTCTTTCTATCTTTTTCTTGCACACCTTCCAATACTTCTTCGTTAGTTAATTGTTTCGGTCTACTAAAAATCTTAGGGTCAAGTAAGTCGAAATTTAGAATGTCGTCTATGTGGTCTAAATGAGGATGAGTAATTACAACATAGTCCAATCTTTGAACACCATACTTATATTTCAGACGGAGTAAAGGACTAAAATCTATATTATTACCTGAGTAGTCACCTATGCCAAGGTCAACTATGATGTGTCTGCCATTTGGTGTTTTAATGTATGTTGAGTGTCCGTGTTGAACATCCCAAAATACGACTGTGCAATCTTGTGCCATTATTTTGATGCTTTAATTCGTTTAGTTATGTAATTAGTTTGTTTTCTATAGGAAAGCAGGAAGAGAAAAAACAATAATGTCAAGAAAATTATGTCTTGATTGTTTCTTAAAAACTCCCATTCACTAGCTAAATTTTGAAACCCAAAAGTCAAAAATAGCAACGAGAACATTGAAATCAAAGTTCTATACATATTATTAGCTTCAGAAAGGATCTCAAGCTTATTGTCACTTTTTGATACTAAAATAAAGTCCTTGTAGTCTGCAAATTGCACTACTCGCAATAGCTTTAAAAGGGGTTCAATAAAGACTGAACCAAATCGGCTTATAACAAGTCCCGTGAAATAATATGCAAATGCTCCAAGAAATAAATTGTCAAATGACATATTTAAGTCCGTAAACTTTGTCGCTAAAATTGAAAACACTACTCCGGGAAAGAGGTAGTTGAAAATGTTATACGATGATAATTTGTCTACTATTTCTTTCATTGCTGAATGTATATGTTATCGGCTCTTAGCATTGGCTATAAAGTTTGGCAGTATAAAAGTTGCCGATTGCGGGCCATTTTCTATCAAATTGCATAAAAGTTGAAGCGGGCTACAGCCTTTGAATAATATAATATTTCGAATACTTTTTATACTGCGTGTTAGGCAAAGTTGATTTGTTCCTCGAAACAAGAACTGATTAACCTATTGCATCTTTTACAGCTTGATAATCCCAATAATAGGATCCATCTTTGTAATTACACATAGCAGCATGAGTGCCTACATTCTTTATGACATCTGGACATTTAGATTTATTTACCGTTGCTGCGTTGTACAATACAACAATTTTTAATCCATCACGAATAGCTTTTTCGCACTCATATTCTATATAGCTACGATAATCTACAGAATACCCACGTGAACAACTCTTTGTCCAATTATTATAACTACCGCAGTATTGACAGCTCCCACTTCTTACAGTATTTGTATTTGATCCAACAATAAGTACAAATGTTTTAGAAGCGTCAAATCTTGTCCCAAGCGAAGCTTTAATACTACAATTTAAGCTACTATCTCTTGCTTGCGTCAAGTCATGAGCATCGGTAAATGATAAACTCCAATATTTACTATCATTCCATTTATGAAGTTGGTCAACTGCATCTTGATCGCCACTCCACTCGGCTGCGATATACGTCCTTGTTCTGTAAGCCATTTTTTAATCCTCCTTTAACTTATAAAAATTGATTTTATCTTTCTTTGGTTCATGTATAATTATAGACACCTTAGATGGGTAGGTAAACTTAATCCTACTGATTTTAAATGACCAAATTAATAACTCTAGCAATTCTTGATCTGTTATTGTATTATATTCCTTTAATCTTGTTATCCCTGACCCTAAAAGTGGTATTGATATAGAGCGACCAGCATAAATTTTGTCAATTTCATTCCAAAAGTTTAGAAGAAAATTAAC
Organism: Mariniphaga sp.; assembly: GCA_025363795.1. GTDB lineage: Bacteria > Bacteroidota > Bacteroidia > Bacteroidales > Prolixibacteraceae > JAAFHB01. Next base: position 11,383 of record JANYLE010000282.1, read on the forward strand.
AAATTCATTCATATTTAAATAAGCTCTATTATCATTATCAAATTTCGAAAATGCTGTTAGCAAGTAATCATTATGCTGGAAAATAGTTCCAAGCTTATATGTCTTTTTTTTACCATGAGGTCTACCATTATTAGAATGCAAGGTATTTTCATTTAAATGTGTATCAGAATTTATCAGGTTGTCTAATTCAATTATATCATTTATTTTTGATTTTATATATATGCCATTAAGAGAACTGTCAGCGATAATTCTATTATCAACTTGAGTATCGAAATACTCATTAAATGCAATTACTTTAAATCCATCTTCTATAAAAATATCACCTGTTTTTACAACCAGTATTGAATTATTAATATTTAATATAGATTTATTTTGGAAATTTGCATGTATCCACATGGTTACATAAATAATTAACAGGACAAATCCAAGACCAATACCAACCGATATTTTAAGATTATCTGGTATTTCTATTACAATAAAAGCAAATGAACAAAACAGACTTATAGCTGACAATACTGCTAAATAATTTTTTAGTAGTTTCCCATCAAGCAATTTCACTTTTAATTTCATTACTGTTTTTCTTTTTTATGCACACTTATTTTTTTCATAGTTGTGCGGTGAATTCAATTTCGCCTTACTCATATATAAGTCGAATTAAATTAGACCTATTCAGTTATTTTAGTAGAATGGACCTATTTGTGATTTTAGTTCGTTAAATATTATGAAGTAAAGGTGAGCAAATAAAATGAATTGCGATGGAATAATTTATTTTATTTGCTCATAATTTGCAGATGAAGGGCATTATGTGACAAGTGTAGTTATTTTGTAAATAAGTGTAAAGTAAAATTGGTTGCATGTGGGAGATAATTGCGGGTTTCAGAGATGGGGGAGTGGTCATAAGATCCCGATAAACCGGGGTTCGTTAAACAAATAAGGTAATAAGGTTTGGACCTATTATTTATTCCTTTGCTACTAAGGTTTATTCTTTAAAATAAGGTTTTAAAGACCTCATTGGCTCCCTTACGTTTTTAACAATGGGGGCGTTGTTTTAAGTTTGCAACTCTGTGCTCCCCCTCGTTTGCAACGAGGGGGTTGTGGTTTTGAGTTTGCAACTCCTTTTCAAATTCCACGGCTGCCTATCGTTTAAAACTCCTCATTATATATCCCTCCTACAAATAATATTCAACGACATTTTAAAACCTTATTTTAAATGTCTACCTTAGTAGAAAGTCAAAACACACAAATAATAACCTTATTACCTTATTTATTCCTTTGCTATTAAGGTTTATTCTTTAAAATAAGGTTTTTAAGACTTCCCTGGCTTCCTCACGTTTTCAACAATGGGGCGTTGTTTTGAGTTTGTAACTCCTTTTCAATTTCTTTGAAATCATGCTGTCTTAAGAGCCATCGGCTCGATCGGTTTTGTAGCAACGGGTTTTAATCCGTTGCGATAAAAACCTGGTAATATAACCGAGTACCGTAGGTACGATACATTTAGTTGTGATATGCGCCGAACCTACGGCTCTCCCCATCAATTTATATCCATTTTCACCGGATTAAAATCCGGTGTTACAATACAGACCGGGGCTACGCCTCTAAAAGGATGCAACTCCTTTTAGAATT
>JANYLE010000283.1 GCA_025363795.1 Mariniphaga sp.
ATCGACAGGAACTATTTCTTCAATACTTTTCTTTGATAATGGTTCCTGAACCGGAAATTTAAGCGCTTTTTGCGCATTATTCCATGGAATGAAGGTGATCAATTTTTTGATTTGCTCGAAACACTCGTCTTCGCTCTTGGCAAAGAAATGTGCATTTCCGGTTATCTCACTGTGAACCATTGCACCACCCAATTCTTCCATCGAGATTTCTTCTCCAAGAACTGACTTGATAACACCAGGACCGGTAATGAACATTTTAGAAATATTCTCGACCACAAATACGAAGTCAGTTAGTGCAGGTGAATAGACAGCACCTCCGGCACAAGGGCCGAGTATAACCGAAATCTGAGGAATTACGCCTGAAGCGTTCGTGTTACGGTAAAAGATTTCACCATATCCGGCAAGTGAATTAACACCCTCTTGAATACGTGCGCCTCCTGAATCGTTGATGCCGATCAAAGGAACTCGCATTTTTAGGGCATGGTCCATGATTTTGGTAATCTTACGGGCGTGCATCAATCCAAGTGATCCTCCTGCAACCGTAAAGTCCTGAGCATAAATTGCAACAGGTTGATTGTACATTGTTCCGGTTCCAATTATAACACCATCACCATGTAATACTTTTTTCTCCATGTCGAAATCACGTCCTGTGTGTTCAACAAAAAGATCGTACTCGTGAAATGAATTCTCGTCCAGAATAGCTTTTATCCTTTCGCGGGCAGTCTTTTTGCCCATGGCAACCTGCTTCTCGATGGCCTTTTCGCCACCTCCCTGCTGGGCCTCCTTTTTTCTTTTCCGGAGGTCAAGGATGTTTCTCTTAAATGACATAAGTGTGTTTTAAATTACTAATTCATCGTTTTTTACCAAAGACAAAGACTGTTTGGCAGAAATATCTGGGTACAAAAGTACAACAATTTATATTTTGATCTACCAGATTTTAAAAATTAAACTTCACTAATTGTTTCTGAATCAAAGAATAGACCATCTCGGTAAAATATTCTAATTATTTTGAGGCCCATCTGTAAAGGCCAATAGCAATCAGTGAATAGATAATATTGGGAAGCCAAACTGAAAGAAGGGAATTGAACCCAACTTTGATAGCGAAGATCGTAGAGACCTGCATAAACATGATATATGAAAAACTTAAAAGCAAGCCGAGACCCAAATGAAGTCCCATTCCTCCTCTCATCCGGCGAGATGCCAGTGAGACGCCAATAATAGTCAAGATAAAGGTGCTGATCGGTCCTGCAGTCCGGCGGTACTTTTCCTGTTCGTATCGGGCAACATTATCAACCCCACGAAGTTTCAGGTCGTCGATATAGCTGTTTATTTGCCAGTAATCCATTGTCTCTTCCTTGCTGTTTTGCTGACCAAAGTCTGCTGGCTGCATCCTTAATGTAGTATCAATCGCAGTCCCGGTTTTTATAATTTCCTGAGGACCATGCATGTCGCGGATATAATAATTCTGAATCACCCATTTTTTCTTTTCCCGGTCCCATTTAATACTCTCCGCAATAAGTTTAGATACCAGCCTTTTTTCTTCAAACTGGTCAATTGAAAATCGGTAACCTACATCAAGCTTATTATTATAGCTCTGCATATATACAAACAATCCGGGTTCCAACTGACGATGGATGTTTTTATCGTTGTTAATGTATTCATTCTTAATATAGGTATTCCTGAAATTGACACGCGCTTCTGTTGAAGCTGGAATAATAAAATTTCCCAAGATCCATGACATGCCTGCTATAATGCCGGAAGCGATCATATAGGGTCTCATCAACCGCCTGTACGATACACCACTCGCGAGAATCGCAATAATTTCGGAATTGTAGGCCATTTTGCTGGTGAAAAATATCACCGCAATAAAGGTAAACAGAGCGCTGAATAGGTTCGCAAAATAAGGGATGAAGTTGAGGTAGTAGTCAAAAGCAATGGCATGCAACGGCGCTTTTTTACTGATAAAATCATCAATATTTTCAGAGATATCGAAAATGATTGATATGCTTATTATCAAAGCGATAGCCAGGAAGAAAGTTCCAAGATATTTTTTTATAATGTAGAGATCAATCCTTTTAATAAATGTTGTCAGCATTCTCCTTAATTTAATTTAGTGATAAGCTGTTATTCTATAGACGCTTTCCTATTTTTTTAACCATCTTCTCTTTCCACTCTTTGAAACTGCCTGCCAATATCTGTTTGCGGGCTTCACCCACAAGCCATAGATAAAAAGCCAGATTGTGTATACTTCCGATTTGAGCACCAAGCATCTCTTTTGCACGAAACAGGTGACTCAGGTAAGCTTTTGAATACTGGTGGTCGACAAAAGAAGTTCCGTCAGGGTCAACTGGCGAAAAGTCATCCCGCCATTTGGTATTTTTTATATTGATGATCCCATTTTGCGTAAACAGCATACCGTTTCGGCCATTTCGCGTAGGCATCACACAATCAAACATATCGATTCCCCTGTCTATCCCCTCAAGTATATTAACCGGGTTGCCAACTCCCATTAGGTAACGTGGTTTGTTTTCGGGGAGGATATCATTCACAACTTCAATCATCGAATACATGTCCTCTTCCTTTTCTCCAACGGAAAGACCACCTATTGCGTATCCATCGCTGTTGAAAGTGGCGACGTGTTCGGCGGCTTTTCTTCGCAGATCGGCATAGACACATCCCTGAACAATTGGGAATAAAGATTGAGAATAGCCATATTTAGGTTCTGTTTCATCAAATCTTTTGATACATCTTTCTAGCCAACGTTGAGTTAACTCTAATGATTTTCGGGCATAATCATAATCCGCGTCCCCTGGAGTACATTCGTCGAATGCCATAATGATATCAGCACCAATGGATCGTTGAATGTCAATCACATTTTCGGGAGTAAAAAGATGACGTGAACCGTCGATATGAGACTGAAATCTGGCACCTTCTTCCGATAATTTCCGAATATCGCCTAAAGAAAAGACCTGAAATCCGCCACTATCTGTCAGAATTGGTCTATCCCAGCCAATAAATTGATGTAATCCACCAGCTTTTTCTATGATTTCGACACCAGGCCTAAGATATAAATGGTAGGTATTGCCAAGAATGATCTGAGCTTTAATATCTTCTTTCACATCTTTAAAATGGATACCCTTTACAGATCCGATTGTGCCAACAGGCATAAATATCGGTGTATCAATCAGACCATGAGCTGTTTCTAATTTTCCTGCCCGCGCTTTTGATAACGGAGCTGTGTACTGCAGTTCAAATTTCATTTTCCTATTTTCGCGCCGTAAAGATAGTTATTATGGAATAATATCATGAAACGTTAAAAAATCATGAAATAAGCTAAAAAAAACACTGTAGTTCGATTGCCATTGTGTAATTTTGAAAACTTTCGTTGATATTAATATGATTGAAATAAGCGGGTTTTCATTTAGCTTTGCAGAGGCGGCGCTGCTAGTCGGATTTGGGTTAACTTTTTTTATCCAGCTGTTCTATCAGCTTTTAATGGCCACTTTTACATTAAGCGATAAAAAAAAAGGTGGTAGAAGTGATTATCCTTCAGTTTCAATTATAATTCCATCAAGGAATTATGAAGAAAAATTAAGAGAATTAGTACCCACACTTCTTGAACAGGATTACCCTGATTTTGAAGTTGTAGTTGTGGATGATTGCTCTTATGATGGTACAGAATGGTATCTGACTGAGCTAAAATTGCAATATGCAAAATTGAAAACGAGTCGGATTCTTCAGGAGACTGATTTTCCAAATGCGTTGGCTATTACTATTGGAATCAGGGCTGCCTCAAAAGAATGGCTGATATTTTTAAACCCATTGTGCAGGGTAAATGATAAAGATTGGCTTAAGTCTTTCGCCGAAGCGTTTGAACCTGAAACGGAAGCGGTGTTTGGTTTTGTGAAATATGCTAATGCAAACGGCTCGATGAAAAAATTTATCAAGTATGAAAATTTTGATTCCTTTATCCTTTATGGATCTGCCCGTTACCTTGGATTACCTATGCCCGTAAGCGATATGAATATTGCTTACAAACGCGAACAATTTTTAGATCGGAGAGGATTTGCAGCCGTACTTGATTCCCCTTTTAGTGAAAATGAATTATACCTAAATAAAATATCTACTCGAAAAAACTCTGCCTACATACTTAACCCTTCAGCTGCAGTTTCTTTTGATGGCGAAATGGATTGGTATGATGGAATGAACTTTAAGAAAAAACAGTTGTTGTTAAAGAAAAAATTCACTGTTGGTCAAAGTGTTTTTTTATGGATTAATACAATTAGCCGATTAGTTTTTGATGCATCAATGATTGCGCTGCTAATTCTTTCGCCCTGGCGACTTTGGGTTGCTGCAATCTGGTTATTTAAGATCATTCATGAATTAGTCTGGGGAATTGTCGGTATGAAACGTCTTGGTGAGAAAAAACTTTTCCCGGGACTGATCTTACTCCGATCCGTACATCCACTGTTCAATGGTATATTATCTCTAAATCAGATATTTACTGGTCAAAAGCGAAAATGGAAATAAACCCGAACCTTTCAGAGAATGCCAGGCATGATGTCGAGTTAGTAATGGCAGCCCGAACGGGTGATGAGAAAGCTTATGCCCAGCTCATGAAGCGTTACAAAAACGCTATTTACTTTATGCTGCTTAAAATGGTTAATAATAAGGTGGATGCCGAAGATCTCGCTATTGAAGCATTCGGGAAGGCCTTTACCAATATTAGCCAGTACGAGCCTCAGTTCGCTTTCAGTACCTGGCTTTTCCGGATTGCTTCCAATAATGCAATTGATCATCTTCGAAAGAAAAGAGCAGTTACAGTTCCCCTTGAGCCCTTGATCGGCAATGATAAAAGCATCGGGATTGAATACAATTATAATGCACGTGCCGAAGCTGATAACCCTGAGGAGGCTTTCATCAAGGAACAAAATGCAAAACTATTACGCAAGGCCGTTTCTGCCCTTAAACCCAGGTACCGGACGCTGCTTGAATTACGTTATTTCAAGGAATACTCCTACTCAGAAATTGCTGATGAACTTAATTTACCTTTGGGAACAGTTAAAGTGCAGCTATTCCGGTCGCGGGAGATGCTTTTTGAACTCCTCAAAAATACGGAAATGAGTGACTAAGCTCATGCTGTTTAGTCGTTAAGTCTTATTGTTTGGTGTCCTAAAGGAGATTAATACACTTTGAAAATCAGGGCGCATTTTGACCATTTCCCATACAAAAACCTGGCAAGCTAAAATCCGTCATCTCATTACTGATAATACAATTGAAAATCTATCCATTGATATGCAAGAAATCTTAAAATATTTTCCCGATTTAACTCCGGAGCAGCTACTACTTTTTGAAAAAATGGGACCGCTTTATCGGGATTGGAACGAAAAAATTAATGTCATTTCACGAAAAGACATCGATTTTCTTTATGAGAAGCATGTTTTGTATTCGCTTGCCATTGCTAAAATTATCAGTTTCAGACCCGGAAGCAGAATCCTTGATGTTGGTACAGGCGGCGGGTTTCCCGGAATACCCCTTGCCATATTATTCCCAACCAGTCACTTTGTACTCATAGATTCAACGGGAAAAAAAATCAAAGTTGTTCAGGCAGTTGCTGAAGAACTTGGTCTGAAAAATGTCACAGCCATTCACACCCGGGTCGAGGATGTTAAAGAAGAATTTGATTTTGTCGTTTCAAGAGCCGTTACGACTTTCCCATTCTTTGTAAGCCTTGTAAAAAAGAATGTTGCGAAGAAGCCACAGAATTCACGGCCTAATGGGATCATTTATTTGAAAGGTGGTGATTTTCAGGAGGAAATAAAGGATTTCAAAAAGACAATTGAGGTAACCGAAATCCAAAAGTTCTTTACTGAACCCTTTTTTGAAACAAAAAAGATCGTCTATCTACCTGTAAACAAATAATTGTCGAAATAAAATGATTCTAAATCAATAATTGTTTTGCCATAATCGAAAAAAGAGTTAGTTTTGCACTCCAAAATATAGAAGAAACAGTGTAAATTAATAAAAATATTTTTTCGAGATGAAAAGAACATTTCAACCATCTAACAGAAAAAGGATAAACAAACACGGATTCCGTGAAAGAATGTCGACCGCAAACGGACGCAAAGTATTGAAAGCGCGCCGTGCCAAAGGACGTAAAAAACTCAGCGTTTCTGACGAGCCAAGGCATAAGAGATAAAAGATTGTTATACAGCAATCTCAAGCAAAAGGTAAAGAACAGAGTTCTTTACCTTTTGCATTTATGTCAATTATTTTTGCGGTTTAGTCTTTTAAAATTGCTTTACAATCTTTGCATAAGGTTTATTCCTTATTCCTCTTTATTTTTACAAGAAGAGATTCTCGCCGCCTTATCTGGGGAGGATTAAATAGATTGGTTTTTGAGAAGGACAACGGCTAACCATGGTATAATACAGGTCAGGATTGAGTTGTTTTCTGTCGTTGCAGGTTGAACCTGGATTCCCAAAGCCTTACGCAGTCCTGTTTTTCAGCCGCGATCTTCATAGTTGACCCGTGAAATGTTGTGTTTGGAATTGCATATACCGACCCTGTCATAGTCATACCTATGAATTGAATTACTGGTGACTCTTATTCAATCTGAAACATTCCCTCAAAATAAGCACAGCACAATTTTTTGTTTGGAAGTTTAGGATTAATTTTGTTCCCTGTGCAAATATTTAGAAAACATCTCGTATGCGGATAAAAGAATTTCTTACCAATAAAATATTTCTCAAAAACTTTGGGGCGGCTATTCTGCTTACAATAGTTTTGATCTGGTTTACAATGATTGCGCTTTCGTTTTACACCAATAAGGGAGAAAATTTTCCTACTCCTGATTTCAAAGGTTTAACTGTGCAGCAGGTTGAAAAACTCGCTGATGGGAAAGATCTCCGGTTCGTGATTGAAGATTCGGTCTTTCGGAAAGAGATTCAGCCGGGAACCGTCGTATTTCAGAATCCTTCTGCCGGACATAAAATTAAGCCAAACCGTTTGATTTATATTACCGTAGCATCGGCTTTGCCGGAACAGGTTGATGTTCCTAAGCTTACAGATGTTTCGATGCGTCAGGCCAGGGTGCTGCTTGAGTCAAAAGGGTTTGCACTTGGACGAGTTGATTTTCAGCCATCTGAATTTAACGACCTCGTTTTGGACCAGAAATACAAAGGTCAAACAATTGCTCCGGGATCCCGATTGGACAACGGTTCAGCAATCGATCTCGTGGTTGGAAAAAATATGGCAGGTGGAGAGACAACTATCCCCGATCTTACCGGACTTAACTTCCCAAGTGCCCAAAATATGGTTAAGAGTCGGTCGTTAATCGTCGGATCTGTCATTTACGATCCTTCCATTCTCACATCGGAAGATACATTAAATGCAATTATCTGGAATCAGCTTCCGCTACCTGATTCAATAACAAGGGTCACTCCAGGACTATCCGTAGATTTGTGGTTAAGATTAAAGCCCGAACTCTCCAATTCAGAAACAGAAACGAAATAAGAGGTAATTAATGAATTCCACAATAAATTATAATGATCCGGATGAATTGGATAATGCGGATGAACTGGATGAAGCTGAATCAGATGAGGTTACTCAGTTTGAGCATTACAAGTTTATAGCCGATCCGGGTCAGGGGTTATTACGTATAGACAAGTTTCTGGCGAATCGCATCGAAGGAACATCCCGGAATCGAATTCAGACAGCAGCTGACGCTGGGTGCATTTTGGTTAATGGTGTGGTTGTCCGGTCAAATTATAGGGTGAAGCCATCCGAAGAGGTAACCATTATGATGGACTATCCCCGACGCGAATTAAAGGTAATTCCTGAAAACATTCCGCTCAACGTTGTTTATGAGGATGAAGAGTTGATGGTTATTAATAAACCGGCAGGTCTTGTTGTCCATCCCGGACACGGAAATTATACCGGAACCCTTGTTAATGGATTAGTATACAGGTATAAAGATCTTGATCTGTACGGGGGTAATGATCCCCGTCCGGGTTTGGTACATCGTATCGACAAAAACACTTCAGGATTGATTGTAGTTGCCAAGACCGAATTGGCCAAAATCAATCTTTCTCTGCAGTTTTTTAATAAAACGACAAAGCGTAAGTACGTCGCATTGGTTTGGGGTAATCTGGCTGAGGACGAAGGAACCATTGAAGGAAATATTGCTAGAAGTCCAAAAAACCGCCAGGTATTTACCGTATTCCCAGATGGCGACCATGGGAAAACGGCTGTCACCCATTATCGTGTGATCGAGAGGCTTGGTTATGTGAACCTTGTGGAGTGCGTATTAGAAACCGGACGAACCCACCAGATTCGGGTTCATATGAAACATATTGGTCATCCGCTTTTTAATGATGATGTATATGGAGGAAACGTCATTTTAAAAGGAACAACATTCGCAAAGTATAAGCAATTTGTTCAAAATTGTTTCGCACTGATGCCGGGACAAGCCCTTCATGCCAAAATTCTGGGCTTTGTTCATCCTGTGACCCATGAGGAGATGGTTTTCGACTCTGAGTTGCCCGATAACTTTACACAGGTAATCGATAAATGGCGTAATTACATATCGAACAGAGATATAGAATAATATACAATTAATATGAACAAGAAAAATATTGCCGTGGTAGCTGGTGGCGACTCATCAGAGTATGTCATATCAGTCAAAAGCGGTGCAAATGTTTTGAAGGCAATTAACCCGGAGTTGTTTAGTGCATGGTTAGTCAGAATCAAAGGAGATGAATGGATCGTGCTCGATGGTGAGAATAAGCTGGCCAATATTGACAGGTCTGATTTTTCGTTTACTATCAACGGTCAGAAAATCAAATTCGATTATGCCTATGTCATGATTCACGGGACACCCGGAGAAGATGGCTTACTGCAGGGTTATTTCGAAATGTTGAATATTCCATATTCTTCATGTAATGTACAATCATCGGCCCTGACTTTCAATAAATTCTTTTGCAATAATTACTTAAGGAGCTTCGACATTCCAATGGCCAAGTCGGTACGACTCATGGCAGGCGAAAAATACAGCGCAGCCCAGGTCATTGACACTTTAGGTTTGCCTTTGTTTGTGAAACCAAGTGCCGGTGGGTCAAGCTTTGGGGTAACAAAAGTGAAAGAAGCGGCCGATCTTGTTGAAGCCGTCAATAAAGCGCTTGACGAAAGCCCGGAGGCAATTATAGAGCAATTTATTGAAGGAAAGGAATTTACCTGCGGAGTTGTCAAAACGGGCGAACGAAAGTTGGTTTTGCCGGTTACCGAGGTAATTCCTAAAAATGAGTTTTTCAATTACGAATCGAAATACATCCCTGGGATGGCCGACGAAATCACTCCGGCAAGAATATCTGAAGCTTTAACTTTAAAAGTGCAGGCACTCTCTTCTCAAATCTATGATCTTTGCAGCTGCAACGGTATTGTCCGTATTGATTATATCCTTAAAGACGATATTTTCTATTTCTTGGAGGTCAATACCGTTCCTGGTATGACCGAAACGAGTTTTATTCCACAGCAAATTAAGGCGATGGGCTTGGATATGACCGATTTATTGACAGATATCATCACTTTTGGCCTGGAAAACTAAGATCTTCAAAACCTTTTTCCATCGATGCTTAGCTTAAGTCTGGTTTTCAACATTCTGTGCATAAACCTGTTGAAA
>JANYLE010000201.1 GCA_025363795.1 Mariniphaga sp.
TGTCCCTGAAGATTCCGGGTAAGATACAAAACAGTGTTTTTCGGTTCGTCAAAACCAGTAAGCAATTTATCTACTACAATAATGATTTCCGGGTCTTTTTGATTTTTAAAACGGCTGATGATATTCTTTTCATAGGTTTTAGAATTGCCATGTTCATCCATCATCTTTTTCCAAAAGCGGTTTTCCTTCTCCGTAGATTTCTCATAGGCACTATCTTCACCTTCTCTTTCGTCAATAGATGAAATCAAGACCTCACTACTCACAAGTCCAATTTCGTCTAAAAACTCCTTGTATCTAATTGCATTTATTTTTTTATCACAAACTAATTGGGCTTTGAATGGCGTATTTTGCCAATTGTCGCGGAAATGCATACTGATGTTCCATGCAATGGCATATATTTTTTGCTCTGCTCCGTTCAGTTGGTTTGCTCTGCTAAATTTCCTTTTGAAGTCGGCTTTTTGGTAATCTGTCAACGGTTCTGAAACCATTTCGAAAAATGTATCCAGCGGACTTGCATTTACAATTTGCCGTGCCAGTCTTCCTTCGTACAAAAGTGGAACAACGGCTTTGTCTTTTACAGCCTGATCAACAGTATAGGCATCAATAATACCTCCGAATTTCGCGGCTGTGTTTTTATCTTTTTTAAAAAGAGGTGTACCCGTCATGGCAATGAAACAAGCATTGGGCAAGGTCTTCTGCATTTCAATATTGAAAGTTCCATGTTGCGTACGATGCCCTTCGTCGACCAAAACAAAAATGTCATGACTAAGCAAAGGCTTACTGATTTTTTTCATGGCTGCCACAAACTTGTTGATAATGGTAGTAACTACAGAATCGCTGTTACTTTCAAGCAATTCAACCAATCGTTGCCCGGTGGTGGCATTTTCAACAAAAATTCCACACTTACGAAATGTGCCCGTTATTTGATTATCCAGGTCTGTCCGGTCAGTAACTAAAACTATCTTCGGATTGTGAATTGATTTTTTCATGGCAATTGCCTGGGCAAGCATAACCATGGTTAACGACTTTCCACTTCCCTGTGTGTGCCAAATCACACCGCCTTTGCGTCTTCCTCCATCAATTTCAAGAATGCGTCGCATGGATTTTTTAACGGCAAAAAACTGTTGATATCGTGCAATCTTTTTCTCACCATTGTCAAACAAAACGAAATTGAAAATTAGATCCAAAAGCCTTTCTGGTCTGCACAAACCATATAAATACTCATCCTGAATGGTTGGCAGAATATTTTCGTTTTCCAAATCATCAAAATACTGCCTGACATATCTATAGCGATCCGCAAATAATTTGCTTTTCTGCTCCGGATCTAAGGGCTTATTTTTTAATTCCTGCAAATCAGTTCTGTATTTCTTTTCTTCTTCCTCGTCGTTAAACTTTTCTTCCCATTTTGCCCAAAATTTTTCTGGTGTTGCATTGGTGGCATAAGCAGCTTCCTGTGTAGCCACACTCATAATTATTTGTGCATAAACATATAATGCCCGGATACCGTCTTCCTGCTGACTGCGTAAATGCTGACTGATTGCCTGGGTAAGTGGTTCTTTCTTATCTGGCCGCTTACACTCTATTATACACAAAGGAATTCCATTAACGAACAAAACCAAATCAGGACGATAGTGCTCTTTGCTTGCGCTTCGCATTACACTGTATTCTTCAGCTACGTGAAAAGAATTGTTGATTAAAAATGTATCAGGATTCCAATCAATATATTGAAGTGTGATGCTTTTTTTATCCCCGTCAAAGCTCTGGTCAAATGTTTTGCCCAGGGTGATCAGGTTATAAGCCGTTTCGCAGGCTGCAATATATCCTTCGTTCATCGGCAATTCCTTCAAAGCCCGAATCCCGTTTTCAATATTGGCATCGCTGATATAAGTGGTCTTTGTTGAACTGATTCGTTTTTCCGAATTGATCTCTTTCAACTGCTTCCGCAAAATATCATCGAGCAAAATATTGCTCGTTTTTCCACCTCTAAGATTTTCTGCTTCTGACTGACTGAGATAGGTATAGCCTAATTTGTGCAACAACTGCAATGCAGGTATTTGACTAATGTGGTCTTCTTTGAAAGAGGGAGTATCCATAGTTTCTTAATTTTTTAGCTCATCCGGAAGTTCATTTAACCCTAAAACCAAATTCTCACCAAACTTGATGCTTTTCGGCTCTGAATTGATATAAAAATAGCACCGGATTATTTGATATTTTGCATTAGGTGTCTTTTGAGCTTTATTCAAAACAGATTTTGAAACAGCGAAATCCTCATGGGTACCATTCTCGTAAAGACATCTAAAAATTGTAACATTAGGAATTTGAACGTCGATATTTTTATTTGCAAAATTCCCTATTAAATGAAAAGTACCGGGGTTAATCAACTCAACTGAAAGTACATTTTCAATTTTACGTGTGAATGATTCATTATATTTCCAATTATTCTCACTTACTTTTCCTCCATTATACTGATCAGCATATTTCTGATTATAATCCGGATTGATAAATCTGAAACTGATTTGTGCTTTCATATTATTTTATATCGCAACGATTGTAAATATCATAGTCTGCAACGATTGGTACTTGATTTTGCCATGCAACGATTTTATCATTTATAATTTGAAAATCATGGGTCTGATTTTTTTCAATAAGACTTCTTATTTCACCAATAGTGTTACAGGAACTGACTGAAGTCAAAAATGATTTTGCTTTGTTACATTTCGCAGCATGAATTAACTCGATTCTTCTAAAAATTGAAATTTTTCTCATATTATGTATTTTATAAATAAATACGTTTCAGTTTTTGTAAAGTCAGTTTTATATCAAATTATATTTCAAGTTGATATATTAGCCTTATCTAACTTACTCATTCTCTTTAATTCTGTATTGATAAATATTTTGTCTAAAATTAATTTGATGGTTTTATCCAAATCACTGCCTTCGCTATAATCTGCAGGTGCAATAAAATCAGCTCTGTTTTGTCTTATAAGATCTTCGCATATTTTTTTTGGCGAACGTTTTCCCTTTTTACCTCTTAATTTCTGATTGTATACAGCAATTGCTGAACCACCTTCATATTTTATCATCTTCATTGCAGGAACATCTGTTTCACCATCTCCGATATAAATCATTTGATTGAATGGTATCGGGCGCTCATCATCAGGCACGTACTTATTTATTAGCGTGTTATCATACGCGTTTTTTATTCCTTTGTTGATCCGGAAAAGATATTGTGTTTTGTTAGTGTAATTAATTGCTAATGCTGGCCAAACGGCAACGCCATTGACATCGTATTTAAAACCTGATGCAAAAATGTTAGTAAAGTGTTTTGCTATTTTCGTTCCGCTGACAAACTCCCTCAATCCGGAAGAAATAATATAATGCTCAAGAGCAATACCCTTTTCTTTTGCATATTCATTTATTCGGTCAAAATACGTTTCAACACCTTCAAAGAAAATAATGGATTTGCCATAACTTTCGAAATCTTTTTTTCTGATAGGTAAGTCTTTATTTGCTGCTTCCTGAATCATTAACTGCATGTAAGCAAGTATTTCATCCATGTCATTATCTTCTGCTCTTTTTTTAGCTTCTGTCCAAAATGCTGAAGCATTAATACCTAAAGATGGAATAAATGAGTGTTCCTGCATATTACCAGGAGCCAGTGTACCGTCAAAATCGTAAGCAATTGCAACTTTAATTAGTTTTTTTGACATATCGATAATTAATTAATTTTCAATCGTTTTTTCCCCGTTAGTAGCACCTGCATAATCCCTTTTTTCTGCTCGCGGAGTTTATCGCTTTTGGCTTTAAGCAATTGTATTTCTTTATCGGCAGCTTGCAATACTTGTGCAATGGCTGTTTGTTCTTCTTTTTCAGGTAAATGACCCTTTATAATTGAAAAATCTTTGAACTTACAATTCAAAGTATCATCAACCAATCCCTGTGAATTACTCCAGAAGAGATTAGTCAACTTTGGTGTTTTAAATAAGTAAGAGAAAAAGAGAGAATCAGCGTTTCTCTTTGGTATAACAATCGTGTAAGCAGGACTAACAATTCCTTCCAAACTTGATAATGCACTTCTACCTTGCCACATTCTCATAGTATTATAACCAATATCTCCCTGACAAATTCTCTTGTATTTTGATTTGTCTTCGTTTGAAGAATCCTTTTTTATTGAATCTGATTGTGGATAAATTCCATTTGCACCTAGAGAAAGAAGTGGCAAATCGCAATATTTCGATTCGTTTCTTTCTTTAAACATTTCTCCTAAATTGTATTCTTTCCATTCCCCTCCATATCCCTTTAGCCGCTTCTTTCCAGTCAATAAATTTTGCATCAACCATTTTTTGCGGAGCTCTTTTTGGGCAATGAGTTGGTTGTTTTGGTTGATGGCAGAGTCCATTAAACCCAAGACGTGGGCGATGGCGCGTTGTTCGGGGAGGGGAGGAAGTGGAATTTTGAATGACTTAATTTGTTCAAAATTCAATCCTTGACGATTCCCTCCAGCTTGAAAGCTGTCAATTAAATTTTGTCCTACCGTTGAAAGTAGAAATGAATTTAGAAATGTCGGTATTAAAACACTTTTTTTAGTTCTTATAATACAAACATGCTGATTTACATTGCCTCCAATGATACTATTGTTTGATACAGAGCTTCTTCCGATTGATGCACCAGTGATATTCAAAAATACATCTTCTTCTTGAATCTCAGTGTTTTTGAATGATTTGTGAGTTTCTTCATCAATGAAAACGACATCGTCAAGAATTAAAGATCCCCATCCAATATTTTGACTTCGTAAGAAGGGCCTTCCTTCCTTTTTATAAACTAGTCCACCACCTTTAGGCGTAATTCCACTTCCAACTTTTTCCGCTAATAAATACAATGGGCTCACCTCCCAATCGCCTGGAATGGTGGTATTGTAAAATGGTTTTGTGGTGTTATTTGTTGATTTCATCAGGCTTTCAGGTCAAAAATTTGTAAAAAGCGTTCGTAAATTAATTGCATATCTTGTTTCCCAAATCTGTTGGCTTTAAAGATATCTGGATCGGGCAAATCATACTTCACCGTGTCGGCAAATAACTGTAAGTCAGCTTTCAGCTTTTTATCCAAAGGGAAACGGTCATTAGTCCTGAGCATAAAAACCATCCTAAAAACATCATATTTATGCTTTATAATATCTCTGGTTTTGATTTCTTCACCTACTTCACTTCTCTTTTTATTGTCGAGATAAGCGAAGGCTTTTAAACAAGTAAGCGCCTCGGTGTTGGCGAAATGAACATTGCCAGTAACAGTGCTGTGTTCAATAGTAAAGCGATAATAATCTTCATCCAGCAAAATTGCCGAAAGATTGGATAATCCTTCTCCTGTAGGAATTGGAGTTAAATGTGCATCCTCAAATAGTTCAATTGCATCAGGTGTTTTACAAAAGAGTTCAATCTGAACAGGAAAGTCTGCTGTTTGTGGATTGCAAAAACGATAACAGTTGCGTCTTTCTAAATCTTTTTGTCTCAGTGTATAATTACCATCGGCAATGAAGTCCCAGAAGCGTTTTCCAAATTCCGGTGATAATACCTCAATGATCAATACAATGTCGATGTCATCTGTTGCCCGAGGTACAAATCCCCCACTTTCAATGATAATATCACAGGCAGTACCTCCAATAATCAGGTAGTTTTCGGTGTATTCCTGAAAGTATTCCTTAAATTTCTTCAAACCTACTACCATATATATTTTTTAATTATCATTTCTAATGCATCTTCAACCCGTTCATCACGATTATCCCGAAGGCTCAAATAAAGTGACAGAGGGTCAACAATAACTTCTTCAGTGATTCCATTGGCAAGCATTTCGGGATTGTATTTCCATAATTCCAGGCAAACAGCCCCTTCTTGTTCATTAGGATTTATTAATTGTCCTTTTTTTTGCAAATCGTAGAATTTTGATCTTTCGATTGCATAATGCGGTTGCTGGCTTGGATTCATATCACTGTATTCATGTAAGGCAGACTCATTAGAACGGAATAAAAATATACCATCAGGCTTTTCATCAACATAAACTTTCTTAAACACAGGGTTAACAAATAGAGATAATGCAGAATTCCAGAGTTCAGACCGTTCGCCAACAAACCGGATGTATTTTTCTTTAGTGCCTTCAACGCTGGATAGTCCATTATAAACCAGATTGTCGACTGCTTTTGTGATGGCCATCTTGGTATAACCGAATCTTAACGCTAATTGCGTGAAGCTATTATTTTCCAATTGCTCGGTTATTGGTTTATGAAGTAGGTGGTATAAAAGGATGAACTGAGCAGATGGTAATAGCTTTTCTGTTTTATTTTTTCTTCCCGCATTTTGATTTCCCTCTCTTAAATCCATGAGAAAATCGGGCAAAAACAGCTGTTTACCCGGCACAATAAAGTTTATGCCTTTTTCAATTAGCCTTTTACGATATAAGGCAGAAATATCTTCAGCAAGTAAAACAACCTTTTGATTTAGATTGGTACTAATTAATTCGCTATGTTTCTCTAATTGTGAAACACTAAAGACATCTACATCCTTATATTCGACAAGAACAAAATGGATATCGACCAATGTTACCCGGTAGAGGTTGTATATTTCATTTACGTACATGGGTAGGTTCCCCAATTCTTGTTTAGGTATCGTCACTATTACCATCACATATCCGAGGATATCTTCAATGTATTTTTGCAGCTTCATTATCATGTTCTCCATCGTAAACATATTTAGTAGTTGTAAACCTATCAGGTATATTATACAAATATAGGTTTATTATCGTATGTATCAATAGTGTCATCTAAATTATAAGTTGTACTATTACCAAAAGAAGTATGTTCATTGTTTCTAACATATCCTAATTGATTAGTGAGAAGTCTTGTTCTACCAATACTAAAATCAGGAGTATTTACATGGCTATGACCATATATCCAAGCATCTGCACCAGATACTTCAATCAAATCGAATAGCTCAACAGTAAAAGCATTGTTCAACACGCTGTTTTTAAAGGCTTCCGGATAATTCATCAGGGTAGGCACATGATGGCTAACCACCACCGTTTTGTTTGCATGATTTTCTGCCAGTTCCTGCTTTAGAAAATCAACACAATCCTCATGAAGTTCGTTGAACTTTGAGGAAGAAAAGCGGAATTGCCCGTTTTTAATCACACGAAAATCGCTCATGCCCCGCTCAATATACCATTCGTTTTCAGGTCTAATCTTCGACCACAAGGTTGAAAAGACAAATTTTACATCATCTAGAATAACGGTTTTATTATTTACCAAAAAAACATTCTCTTTTATTTTTTCCATGAAAGTTCCCGATTTTTCGGACACATCGGAATAGTAATATTCGTGATTTCCGGGAATCCAGTAGGTAGTCTTGAAATTCTCGGAAACATATGTGAAAAAATCTGCATGTTGGGCCATAACTTTAAAAGGCACAATATCGCCAGCCAGCAACAAAATATCACCCATAGGTTTCAATGGGTTCGTTTTGAGAAACTGCTTGTTTTCGGGAAATTCCAGATGTAAATCGGAGGCGTATTGTACAATCATATTTAAGCTCCTAATTCTTTTAAGTATTTATCCATCTCAATTTGCACAGACTTCAATTCCACTTCCAATTTGTCAATTTCTTTCTGAACTTCGGCTATGTTAACTTCGGCTTCTTCCTCAAAGGTATCAACATACCGGGGAATATTCAGGTTAAAATCTTTTTCCTGTATTTCTTCAAACGTGGCTACATAACTGAACTTATCTTCCACAATTCCGGTTGGTAGTTTGCCCTCATTAAATTGACGGTATGTGTCAACAATGTGTGCTATATCAGTATCACGTAATTTGTTTTGATTTTTAGCAGATTCGTATTGTTTACTTGCATCAATAAACAATACATTCGTATTGTTGACTTTGCCCCTGTTGAAAATCAAAATTGCTGCTGGTATACCTGTTCCGAAAAACAGATTGGCCGGCAAGCCAATTACGGCTTCCAAAATATTTTCTTCAATAGTTTTCTGCCGGATTTTCCCTTCACTTGCTCCACGGAACAACACGCCATGAGGTACAACCACTCCCACTTTACCTTTTCCTTCGTATGCCGTTTCAATCATGTGGCTAATAAAAGCCCAATCTCCTTTGCTCTTTGGTGGTGTGCCTCTCCAAAAGCGCTGGTATTTGTCGGTTTCGGGGTCCCAACTAATCACCGTTTTTTCACCATCTTTGTCTTCCACCTTTCCCCACTTATCCAGACTAAACGGCGGATTTGCAACAACGGTATCAAACTTCATCAAGGCATCACCTTCTTTCAGTTTCGGATTGCGAATCGTATCGCCCCAACGGATAGTTGCCTTGTCAAAACCATGTAAAAACATGTTCATTACTGCCAATGCCCAGGTACTTCCGTTGGCTTCCTGTCCGTAAAGTGAAAAATTATCAGAGCCAACTTCTTCTCCGGCTTTGATCAGCAAGGAAGCCGAACCACAAGTTGGATCACAAATACGTGATCCAGGTTTCGATTTTGTGAGTTTGGCAATAAGTGAGGAAACTTCTTTTGGAGTAAAAAATTCACCAGCTTTTTTCCCGGCATCACTGGCAAAGTTCTCAATCAGAAACATATATGCCCCGCCAATAATATCTGTGCCTTCAAGGTGGGATGGTCGCAGGTCTAATTTTTCTTTGTTAAAATCAAGCAACAGGTTTTTCAACCGCGTGTTTTTATCTTTGGTATCACCCAACACACTGCTGTTGAAATTGATATTCTGGAATATTCCAGCACCATCTTCGCTGTAGAGTTTATCGCGGTTAGCCTCCACCAGATCTTCCAATCCAATATCAATTAACTCACCAATATTGAGTTCATTCCGATGATCGTACAAATAGTTGAAATGACTTTGTTCAGGAACTACAAATCGCTCATGTTTCATCGCACGGTCTGCCCGTTCTTTGTCTCCATTGTATTTTTTCAAATGTGTTTCATACTTATCATCATGCACATCGCTTAGATACTTTACGAAAAGCATGGTGAGCACATAATCCTTGTAGATACTTGGGTCAATGCTACCCCGGAAGGTGTCGCAAGCTTTCCAAACTGCATCGTTGATATCTTTCTGTGTAATTTTTTTAGTCATGAATTTATTTTATTGCGTTAATTATAAGTTGTTGAATAAGCTTTTCCCGAAGGATATCAATTTCTTGTTTCAGTTTTTTTTCTGAATTTCGAAGTTGTGTGATTTTTAAAATTAATTTCTGTGTTTTCAAATCAGGAATAAAAATCTCCAGTTCGTCCAATACAGCTTTTGAAATGGATGCGATAGATGTACCTCTCGCAAAATTTTTCAGAAACTGTTGAGAATGTGGACTATTCAGATACCAGGCCAGATATTGCGGCAAAACAATTTCATTTTGCAGCCGGATAACAAAAAATGAAGTAGAAGCAACCGAAACAGGAAAATGATCTTCAAATGCTACTGCAAAGTTTTTTGTACCTTTAGCAGCAAAAAGCACATCTCCAGTTTTTAGTATATGTTTATCGCTTATATCATCAGCCATTAAATCTGGATGAAGCTCGACTGCTAACAATCCATTTTCATCAAAGTGCCTGGCCTGTAAATATACGATGTCACCATTATTCGCTGGCTTAGCAAAAACTCCTGTCTGGATACTAGCGATATTTTTTAATGTTGTTTTCAAATTTTTATTTAAGTAATAACCCTACAAAAATAAGTATTTTCTTTCAATCCACCAAATAAATTTGAAAATAAATTAAGTACACTGATTACAAACAACACTAAATTTTAGTTGATATGTATGTAACGCATTTAATAATAATATTATATGCCATTTATTAATTATTATAATATTTTGACAACCACAGAAAAAGCCCCTTCCGAAGCTTTTTCTGATCAGCAAGAGGCGGTATCCTGCTCATCGTCGATCAAATTCCAGGTGGCATATTCTGCATTTTCTTCCTCCCATGCTTTGAGACTGGCTGAATCGGAGGTAGGATTCCAATTAAAATGAAAATGAGATTCATGGTTTTCAATAGTGTGATTTGCGGAGGTTTTTGAAGCTGTTTTCATGACAAAAAATTTAAGGTTAAAAATTTTATGCAAGTGAACAGTGGAGCGCGGAGGGGCAGTCAAGGAGGAACTGGAATACCGGACCGAAGTGTAGCGAGGGAGGATATGCCGGGAAAATCCTTGACTGAGCGAAGCGGTACCCGAGGTGAGCCACTAACTTAGCGTGAAATTTTAGCTTAAATTTTCAGGAAGACAGCAGTGCATCCGCAGAAATATGGACGAAAATTCAATCTCCAGGGGCAAATTTAAAGTCGGAGGTGCTTTCAGGTTAGGGAGAATGAAGTAAATGCCTTGCCACCTGTTTTTATCAAAGTACGATACCGCTGCCATTACAGAAAAAGCCAATCCCGGGGGACTGAAACTACAGGGGAATGGATTCGTAATGATTTGATCGATTTGAGTTTGTAATTAGTTTTCATATCAGCACTATCAGCCAATTCATTTGGGAGAAAGCAACCTTCAAAATTCATCTTTAGTTGACTACAATTTGTAGCCAACCGAAGACCATTTTAAAATTCTGGAATATGAAAAAAGAGACCCCGAAGGGCCTCTCTATTCGAGTGAACCACCCGGCGAAGGTTCCGCCTTCTGGTTCAGCATGTAATTCACAGCATTTTGTGCCTGGGCATCAGCCAGTACCAACACCTTCGGATCATCCTTGAACGTTCTGATCCAGCTTTTGATGTAAGCCGCATTGTTCTCGATGGTCTGCTGATCAATATTGGTTATTCCGCACAGGTACGCAGCACCCATCTCAGCTACGAGCTCCTCCTGGCTGTAATCCTGGGAACCAAATCTATGATCTTTGATTTTTTCATGCCTACCCAACCTGGAGCGGTGACCAGTCGAATGCGTAAGTTCATGAAAAAGTGTGGAATAAACCTGCTCATCATGGAAAAAAGAGCGTTGATTGGGCATACAAACCGTATCTGTTGACGGAGCGTAGTAAGCATGCGTATCATCCCAGCTGATTTTAGGGCAATCTTTCCATTCATGGATGATCCGGTCAGCTGCAGCGATGGAATTAAAATCGTGGTCAAAGGCCTCCGTATCCGGGATCTTCTTTTCATCAATCCCTTCGGTTTGCGTCAAATTGAAAACATTGTAATAACGCAGGAAGGGTGTCTTCTTAAGTTCGCCATTTTTATCTTCCGACTCCAGTAGCTTCCAGAAGACAACCATCGTTGCTTTCTCACCTTTGCGGATATTACCGCCAAGCGCCCTTGCCTGGTCAAAAGTCAGGTAAAAAGGCGAAGAGTAAGATAGGCAAAGGAGCATCCAGAAGTTGATTCCCGTATAAGGACGGTTGGAGGTCATGTTACGGGGCATTCCGTTTCTGGTTCGCCAGGGAATCTGCCACGGTACAACACCAGCTTCGAGCCGGTCAATAATCTTTTGGGTAACCACTTCATAAAGATCCAATTTATTCATGTGTATTGCCGCTTGCCTTGCGGACTTATTTTGGCATCTGGCACGCCGGTTAATTATTTTTGGGCGTACCTAATTGAGCCGGGCGGATTCTTGTCAAGGGCGGCATGTCAGTTTCAACCGGAGGAGCAAAAAAACAAAAGGGAAAGTGACCGAGCGCGAAGCGCCGGAGGATTGTAGCTAAATGTTACGATTCAGAATATCCTCCGGCCCTTGACTTTTCCACCCGGCGATCAATAACTTTGACCCAAAATGAGTAACCGTATACCTTATTCTGTGATGGATAGTTGAGATAAAGGCTATTGCTATGAAACTGAGATTATATTAAATCTTTTAAATCCTGATTTCCTGTTTACATGCAGAAAATGAAGAAACAGGTTTAAAAACGCGTCCAGTTATAATTTTCATATTTGTTTTAAAATCACCACACTGATGAAA
>JANYLE010000374.1 GCA_025363795.1 Mariniphaga sp.
AACCTACGTGGGTTTCCGGCGCGAGTAGGACAAGCATTTCGAGTACCTCGACGGCTTTATCATTACCAGCAACGAGTTTTTTAAACTGCAAGGCATTGTTATTTCCAGATGGTAAGTGTGTGTCTACCTTAATCCCATCAATTAAAAGCCTTCTGTTTATGAAAATATATTTACAAATATTTTTTGATTGTAAAAATAATTTATACTTTTGGTGGAGTGTAAAATTTAACAGACGATATATTTGATTTTTGATCATATATTACACTAAATTTGATTTTTAATTAGCGATATACGTAAAAATAATTTACATATTTGTTTTTTGTTAAATTACTATATGTAGACCATAAATTGATTTTATTATGAGCCGGAATATGGAATCGAAAGAAACAGCGGGTGCCCAAAATAAGGGGATGCTAAACAGGAGAAAAGCACTCACAAAAGCTGGTTGTATAACGCTTTCTGCAGCAACAATGATGATCTTAATGAAAAGTCAGCCTGCAAAAGCTGCCTCGGTTTCCGATCAGACTACAATGGCCAAACCCAATACGGATACTTCTGCTTCAACAGATTGGGTCCGCACCACACGCCAGTAAAAAATATTCCTGTTTTTAAGAAATAACGAAAGGAGTAAAATAGAACGCATCATGTTCTTTTTTACTCCTTTCGTTATTTCATAGCGTTAGCGAAATATTGGGAACAGTTTAATGTACACTGCCACTAACTTCTTTGAAGGTCAATGAGTATTTTTAACTGTCAGCGTTCATTTCTTGAATGTAAGGGTCCATTTCTTGGATGTCATTGAATATTTCTTGAATGTTAACGGGTATTTCTTAACCGTCAGCGTTCATTTCTTGAATGTTAACTTCCATTTCTTGAATGTCAGTGTTCATTCCACGATTGTTAATGCTCATTCCACGAGCGTCAGTGCTCATTCCATGACTGTCAATGTCCATTCCACGAGCATCGGTACTCATTTCACGACTGTCAGTGTTCATCCAACGAAGTCCCAGGTGAGACCTGTATTTGCACAGAGAAAAGCACCGCTCCTCTATATGCAAAATAATTAAGGGTCAGAATCTTAAAACAACTTGTTTATAAAATCACGCTCAGGATCAGTAGGAAACTGCTCATCGCGGGCAAAACCGGGCTGCCGTTTAATCCATTGTCCGCGTGTGAAATCGGGAAAATCTACCAACGCGCCACCACGTGCAACAGACATCTCAGATAGGGCCGAAACAGCGCTCCAGGCTGCGGCATCATATGCATCCAACGGAACCGGTTTTTTATTCCGGACAGCATCGAAAAAGTCGTTCAACATGATAAAATCCATTCCACCATGACCGGCACCAGTGGCTTTTTCCCCTTTTTCGCGCCAGTATTGGTGGTCGTATTTCTTTAACCAATCTTCGGCTTTATCCCACACATGGGGTTTGCTTTTTCCCTCCACGTAAATCTGTTCACCGGCATCCTGCCAATCGCCACCCCCTTCACCTTTCCACAGGCCATTCGTTCCCTGAACACGGAATCCTAATGAATACGGACGTGGCAGATTAGTATCATGTGTAACGATAATCGTCTCACCATTTGCACATTTAATCATCGTAGTGACAATATCGCCAAGATTGAAATTCAGATGATGGTAAGGAGAATCTTTTGCAACATGATCATCAATAAATTTGCTTAATCCTCTGGCTTTTGTTGCCATGGAGGAGAGGGTCAGAAAACGGTTACCACGGTTAATATCAAGGTATACACCAATTGGTCCGAGCCCATGAGTAGGGTAGAGGTCTCCATTCCGTTTGACAGCATGTAAGCCGCGCCATTGCGCTTCAGAATGCGCCTCTTTGCCAATCTTTAAATCATGGGTTTCCACATCAAATTTAACACCACGCAGATCGTGTTCATAGCCGCAGCGACAATGGATCAGCTCCCCAAACTGATTGGTCCGAACCATATTGAGGATTGCCATAACGTCGCGCCGGTAGCAGACATTCTCCATAATCATCACCTGGTTTCCGGTCTGCTCGTGCACGTTGACCAAATCCCAGCACTCTTCGATCGTATTGGCAGCCGAAACTTCAACGCCGGTATAAGGAACCCCAGCTTTCATCGATGCGGTGGCCATCGGAACGTGCCATTCCCATGGCGTTGCAATAATAACGGCATCAAGTTGTTCGTTTTTTAGCATCTCCTCAAAAGCATGATCGCTTCCGGTATAAACTTTAGGGGCTTTCATGCCACTGTCAGTAACGATCTTTTTAGTGTTTTCAATCGCAACAGGGCTAATATCACATATCGCAACGACTTCGATCCCTCCTACAGTAATCGAATCATGCACATGGCCACTTCCGCGACCTCCAACACCAATATATCCAACCCTTACAATATTTGGGTCGCGCTTGACCGACTCCTTGTTCTTATCTTTTTTTTGAGCAAATGCTTCACTGTTGGTTAAAGCCATCCCTGCAATCCCCATTCCGGCTACAGTTCCCATCTTGACAAAATCTCTTCGGGTTGTTCTCATGATTTAATTGATTTGTTAGTTTGCTATCTGTATTTGCAAATTTGAAGATTCAAATCAAGAAAATAAAATGTTTGCATAACTTTGTGCCTTTAAATTTTAAAATAAATCTCTATGAATCAAAAAAGTCTGGTGCGCCGGGCAAATCATGTCACAACATTCAGAAAGTGGGGAAGAAAAGGGTACTCTGTATTCCAGAGTATGCACAAAATTGTAAGAATCGGTTGCTTAAGTACAACCTATTTGCTCTTCGCTATTCCTTCGAATGCACAAATAAACATGATGGTTGCCCCACACGACACAATCAACTCAATGAAAGATATTGAAGTTGAAGAAGTTGTCGTCAGCGCACAGCGAGCTCCTGTTGCCTTCTCGCAGGTAGCCCGCATCGTCAAAATTATCGGGAAGGATGAGATCCAATCGGCTCCGATCCAGAGTCTTCAGGACCTGTTAAAGTATTCATTAAACGTCGATGTCAGGCAGCGCGGAAACCTGGGGGTTCAAGCCGACATCAGTATCCGCGGAAGTTCATTCGATCAGGTACTTATTCTTCTTAACGGGATCAACATCAACGATCCCCAAACCGGTCACCACTCGCTTAACCTGCCGGTCAGTCTTGATGCCATCGAGCGCATCGAAATCCTCGAAGGGCCAGCATCCCGCATTTACGGCCCAAATGCCTTCAGTGGCGCTATTAACATCATCACAGGTACATCGAATCATTCTAACCTCAAAGGACGCATAAGTGGCGGTGAGAATGGCTATTATGATGGCGGTATTTCAGGAACCCTTATCTCAGGAAAAATCACAAATTTTATTTCTGTTGATCACCGGAGTTCTGACGGATATATCAAAAACACTGATTTCAAGCTGACAGATGCCTTTTACCAGGGAAAACTATCCACAAAGACGGGCAATATCGAATTGCAGCTTGGGCATACTGACCGAAACTTTGGTGCGAATAGTTTTTATACGCCTGCCTATCCTGATCAATTTGAGCAGGTAAAAACGACATTTGCAAGTGTAAAAATGGAAACAGTTGATATTGTGCATTTTACACCTTCCGTTTATTGGCGTCGAAACCAGGATCGTTTTGAGCTTTTCCGTTACCCGGATTTAACCCCCTCATGGTATAAAGGTCACAATTACCATCTTACGGATGTTTATGGGACAAACTTGAATGCCTGGTTCAACTCTGCTCTGGGAAAGACTGCTTTTGGTGCTGATTTCAGGAGTGAAAACATCTGGAGTACTGTATTGGGAAATCCTTTGTATAAACCGATTCCGGTGCCTGGCGAGGATGGGATAATGTTCACTAAATCAGATACCCGGACAAATTTCAGTCTGTTTGCAGAACACTCTGTTTATTTGCATAAATTCTCGGTTTCAGCTGGCTTGATGGCAAATTGGAATTCTCATATGGGGAAAGGATGGAATTTCTATCCCGGAATTGATGCCTGCTGGAATGTTACAAATAGCCTAAGATGGTATGCATCAATAAATACATCACTTCGGATGCCAACTTTTACCGATCTGTATTATTCAAGTCCGACCAGTATTGGCAATTCTTCGCTCCAACCGGAAGAGGCAGTTGCTTACGAATC
>JANYLE010000385.1 GCA_025363795.1 Mariniphaga sp.
CTCTTTTTTTAGAAAAAATTGTAATTCAATGACAACAAACAACTTCAGCTACCCGTCAAGTGCGGCAGCAGTGATTTTCGGTGTGTATCAGAAGAGGGATTTGCAATCCCAGTTTAACCAATTAGCAAGTTTTTTATTCCACCTCCTCAAAATACCGGGTGCTGCTATTTCCAAGGTTGTCTGCTTTCGAGAGCTTGTGTGAAGGAGAGGCTGCCATCTGGGGAATACCGCGCTGGTGCGGATTTGTAATCCGCGCCTTTCAGATGAGGGATTTGCAATCCCAGTTTAACCAATTAGTAAGTTTTTCATTCCACCCTTTAAAATACCGGGTGCTGCTATTTCCAAGGTTGTCTGCAATCAAAAGCTTGTGCGAATGAGTGGCTGCCATTTGGTGAATATAGTATTTATAGAAGAGTGTGCTGCAACCGCGCTGGTGCGGATTTGTAATCCGCGCCTTTCAGATAAGGGATTTGCAATCCCAGTTTAACCAATTAGCAAGTTTTTCATTCCACCCCTTAAAATACCGGGTGCTGCTATTTCCAAGTTTGTCTGAAATCAAAAGCTTGTGTGAAGGAGAGGCTTCCATCTGGGAAATATAGTATTTATAGAAGAGTGTGCCGCCCCCCTGCTCCAATAAAAAAGCCGCCCCATTAACGGAGCGGCTCTTTGAATTATATAATCACGAATTACTTTTCGAAGCGGGCTTCAATAGCTGTAACCTGGTTGGCCAATTCCTTTGGAAGATGAGTTCCGAAGGCAGCATATTGTTCGCGTACAAGATCAAGTTCGTCTTTCCACTGACCTTTGTCAACGGTAAGCAACTCAGCCATGTTTGCTTCAACACTTTCAATTCCGGTAGTATTGATTGAACCTAACTGAGGAACAAATCCAATCGGGGTTTCGTCAGCCTTTGCAGTTCCTGCAACACGTTCGAAAATCCATTGCAATACGCGGATATTGTCACCATAACCCGGCCACAGGAATTTACCCTGGGCGCTCTTACGGAACCAGTTAACGTTGAAAATCTTAGGAAGTTTTGCTTTGTCAGGGGCATTTTGACCAATAGATACCCAATGGCCAAAATAGTCGCCCATGTTGTAACCACAGAATGGCAACATGGCAAACGGGTCGCGACGTACACCGGCTTTTAAGCCGATAGCAGCAGCCGTAACTTCAGAACCTACAATCGATCCCATAAATACACCGTGGTTCCAGTCGAACGACTGGTAAACCAATGGCACAGTCCCTGGGCGACGTCCGCCGAAGAGGATCGCAGCGATTGGAACACCTGTTGGGTTTTCCCAGTCTTTGTCAATACAAGGACACTGGTAAGCCGGAGCAGAGAAGCGTGCGTTTGGATGAGCAGCAGGTTTGCCGCTTGCCTTATCGTAAACTTCGTTGGTCCAGGTGATGGTTCCTTCAGGAGCATCGTAACCAATACCTTCCCACCAGATGTCGTTATCAGGTGTTAAGCCTGTGTTGGTGAAAATGGTGTTTGCCCTTGCAGACAACATGGCATTCTGGTTGGTATCCATTGATGTGAACGGAGCAACACCAAAGAAACCGGCTTCAGGATTGATCGCATAAAGCTGACCATCTTTTCCGAATTTCATCCAGGCGATATCGTCACCAACGGTTTCAACTTTCCATCCCGGAATACTTGGAACAAGCATCGCAAGGTTTGTTTTACCACATGCACTTGGGAATGCAGCAGCAATATATTTCTTAACACCCTGTGGATTGGTGATACCCATGATCAACATGTGCTCAGCCAGCCAGCCCTGACGTTTCGCCATATTGGAGGCAATACGTAGTGCAAAACATTTCTTTCCCAGTAATGCATTGCCACCGTAACCGCTACCATAAGATAAGATCTCGTTGGTGTCGGGGAAATGACAAATATATTTATCTTCAATCGGGGCACAAGGCCATTTTACATCTTCCTGTCCTGGCTCAAGCGGAGCGCCAACAGAGTGGATACAAGGTACGAATTCGCCGTTGCCAAGAACATCAAGAACAGCTTTTCCCATACGGGTCATGATCTTCATATTCGCCACAACATAAGGTGAGTCTGTGATCTCGATACCAATGTGAGCAATATCTGAACCAAGCGGACCCATGCTGAATGGAATCACGTACATCGTACGGCCTTTCATACATCCTTTGAAGAAACCTTTTAAGGTCGCCTTCATCTCAACCGGATCAGCCCAGTTGTTGGTAGGACCTGCATCCTCTTTTTTGGCAGAACAGATGTAAGTCCTGTTTTCTACACGGGCTACATCACTTGGATCTGACTGGAAATAGTAACTACCGGGACGTTTTTTTTCGTCCAGTTTAACAGCCATTCCGCTGGCTACCATTTCACCAAGAAGACGATTGTTTTCTTCTTCCGAACCATCGCACCAGTAAACTTTCTCAGGCGTGCAAAGCTCAGCCCATTCGTTTACCCAATTGATTAACTTCTGATTACTAGTCATTAAAATTGCAATTTAAAAGATAAGGATTACTTGATAAAAATCTATTTCAGTCTGAATGAAAGCTATTTCTGATTAAGATAGTCTTTACAGGCAGAATAAATATTCTCGATAAGCTGGGGGATTTTCGACTGTGGAACAGCTGAAAATGCAATTCTGATCAGGTTTTCAAATACAATTACACCGGTGCTGTACTTATCGAGAAGGATCTTCCGGATAGCTTCGGCGTTGAGGGTATCTTTCAATTCCACACACATGAAATAGCCCGAATTATAAGGTAAGGCAGCAAAAACCTCAAGGTATTTGGGGTCAGCAAGAACCTTACTGATCGATTGATACCTCGATTTTAACGTGGCAAACTTTTCTTTTTTATCTGCTTCGTACTGGGCAGAGAAATAGGCATTGTACAACAACGACTGCGAAAGGTGACTGACGTTTGAAATATTGCCGCGCACTGCACCGGCTGTTTTATTTTCGAGTGCTTCGTATAATTCAGCCGTACCATTCTTCACCCCAAACGAGATAAATCCTACCCTGAATCCCCAGACGTAGTCCTCTTTGGTTGCTCCGTCAAGTTTCACGGCGAGTACTTTTTCGTCGAGGTTGCAAAGCTGCGTAAAGATAGATTCAGTATAGACATCATCCTCGTAAACCAATCCGAAATAGGCATCATCGATCAGTGCGACAACGCTTTTCCCTTTATCGGCTTGTTGCTGTATGGCATTGACGATTGGCGCTATTTCAGCTTTAAGAGGCGTATAACCGGTTGGATTATTGGGGAAATTGAGCAGAAGAATAACTTTTCCTTTAATGGCATCGAGCGTTTCCGTGAAACCCTCAACATTAAAACCGCCGTCTTTGAAAAGCGGGAATGTAACCACTTTGCCTTTGTAGGCATTTTCGAAGATCAGGGAGTAATTCTCCCAAAAAAGATCAGGAATCACAACGGTATCACCCTCGTCAACAAACAAATAACTTGCAATGCTGATGCCATGAGTTATTCCGCAGGTTACAATTGGGGAACTTATCGGAGTTGTTCCAAGCGAGGGGTTCTTTTGATAAATAAATTCTTTCCAGGAGTCGCGTAACTCCTTTTTCCCAAAACTGGGTGCATAAGGGAAAACAGATCCGAGTGGAAGATTGATTAATTTATCAAATTCAGAAAGGTGCATCGAATAACCGTCATCCTCAATTGCCTCACCGATAGTAGCATTAATGCTTTTCCCTTTGGCCTGGGCCGATTGTGACAAGATTCCAAGTTTTGGAAAAAATATATTTTTGCCTCTGTCTGACAGTAATCCGAGAACGTTCTTATTCAGCTTTTGAATGGTTTCATTCAGGTTGATTGCTTGTGGATCCACTTAAGTGCTGTTTAATTAATTTAACTAATACTTAAGCGCAAAGTTATTCAAATAACCTGATAAATTGAAACACCTAAGCAGGGTACAATTAAAACTTAACAATGATTTGATATAGATTTGACTAAAATCCCAGTACGTCAGATATTTGGAGGAGTGATAACCCACAATACTTTTGCCGAAGATGTATGTATATTCTTCAATGTATGGGGGATATTGGAGTTGTAATAGAAATTGTCCCCTTTTTCAAGAATATACTGCGAATTATCCAATGTGATCATGAGTTTTCCTTCGAGAACAAAAATGAATTCCTGGCCCGGGTGACTAAGCATGATGTCGGATGAATCAGAATTTTCAACAAACTTCAGAATATAGGGTTCCATTTGCTTACTGTTCTCGTGATGCGAAAGGAGGAACAGGCTGGTTCCGCTCGAATTTACTTTCACAAATTTAATATCCACTGCTTTGATCAGCGGGTTCTTCGTCAGGGTTTCATGCTCCCCAATCAATTCACCGACTGTTGTATAAAGGCTGTTTGCAATACTTTTCAAAGTAACAATAGACGGAAAAGCCTTCGAGTTTTCGATTTGCGAAAGCGCACTGGCACTTATTCCCACCTTTTTCGATAGATCACTTAGCGGCAGGCTCAAGGTTTCACGTTTGCGTTTTATTCTCTCTCCCAATCTATTCATTGCAAATACCTTATAGATACAACTCTATTGTTTTAATCAAGGTGGTAAAGATAATTCAATTTGCGGCATGCGTAATGCCTTGGTTAATTATTTAAGTAATACTTAACAAACAAGGCTGGATACCAAGTAAAAGACATCTCATATGGGAAAAAGGCAGCGGACTTTAATTCTTACGATTGTAAGTCTCTCTGCATGCAGCGACATGAAGATAATCATCCAATTATCAACACTATTAGCATAGGGAACATGCTGCCAAAAAATAACAAAAGGACATATGCAACCGGGTGGTTAACACTGTCCTTTTGTCGTAAATAACTTAAATTTAATGCAATTCGCCAACAAACTTACGACCTTGGGTGAAATTTATTGATCGTGTCTTTTAGATAACCTTTATCTAAATGAGTGTAAATTTCGGTTGTAAGAATTGACTCATGACCTAACATCTCCTGAACAGTTCTTAAATCTGCACCACCTTGAACAAGTGCAGATGCAAATGAATGTCTGAAGGTGTGAGGACTAATATTCTTTTCAAGCTTGATCTTTTCAGCAAGATTTTTGATTATGGTAAAAATCATCACCCTGCTTAATTTTTTACCTCTTCTGTTTAAGAATACGATATTCTCAAATCCTTTTTCAATCGCCAGTTTTTTGCGGGAATTGTTGAGATATTTCTTAATATCCTCAATTGCACGTTTGCTGATAGGAACGAGACGTTCACGTTCGCCTTTACCGGCAATTTTAAGAAACTCCTGCTCAAAATGAAGATTTGAAAGTCGAAGATCAACAAGTTCAGATACCCTTAATCCACAGCTGTAAAGTGTCTCAAGAATAGCCTTGTTGCGAAGTCCTTCAGGCTTTGTATCGTCGATGGCCTCAATTAAGCTGTTAATTTCGTCGTCTGTTAGAATCTCAGGAAGCTTGCGACCTATCCTCGGAGACTCTAAAAGAGTTGTGGGATCGTTTTCAACAGCTTCTTCAATCAACAGAAATTTATAGTACGATTTAATGCCGGAAATTGTCCTTGCTTGAGTGCGGGGGCTAATTCCTTTTTCATTCATCCATTCTACAAATTTTCTTAATTGCGCCAATTTGACCGTTTCCGGTGTGAGGTTTGGAAAATGCTCCTCAACAAACGTGATTAGTTTGTTAATGTCATTTACGTACGCACTTACTGAGTTTTGAGAAAGTGACTTCTCTAATCTCAAAAATGTTTCATACCCTTTTTTGCTTTCTAACCAATTCATACTACTACCTTTTAAATTTAAGATGAAACAATTTAGTTAATCTTATTAATTATTACTAAGAACAAACGAAATTATGAAAAAGTTGTTTCATTTTTTCGCAAATTGCACACGATAAATATACAAAATATTTTACTTTAATGAAAATTATTATTGTAAACGGCCCAAATTTGAATTTATTGGGGGTTAGGGAAAAAAGCATTTATGGAAGTGATTCATTTACAAATTATTATGAAAACATGATTTTGCGTTTTCCTAATATAAAATTTGAATATTTTCAATCAAATGTCGAAGGAGAACTCATAAATTTTCTGCACAAAGTTGGATTTTCTGCACAAGGCATCGTATTTAATGCAGGCGGATACACGCATACCTCTGTGGCATTACGCGATGCGATCGCTGCAATTACCACTCCGGTAGTCGAAGTTCACATCTCAAACATCCTCACAAGGGAACATTTCAGGCACGAATCTTTGATAGGACCGGTATGCAAAGGGAGCATAATGGGGTTCGGGCTCGATTCTTACCGACTCGGTGTCGAGAGTTTTCTGACGCCGGAATAGTGCAATTTGGCGTGGCTCATGATTAAGAATACGTTATTAAATCGGGAGTGAACCGCACCTTTTGATCGGGCTGGATGTACAGGTGTTCAAATATTTGTAGTATATTTGAATCCCCGGTTATCTGTCAGGGCAATTGTGGAAAGTATGTTGAATCCTAAAATTGGATTAACTTAGCATTCTTAAAGAAATAAAATAGTTTTGAACATGAACCAAAAGAAGCACACTAAAATAGTGGCCACGATCTCGGACAAGCATTGCGAACCCGAGTTCTTGCAGGCACTATACGATGCCGGAATGAATGTTGTCCGGATTAATACCGCTCATCAAACCCCTGAAACGGCCCTGAGGATCGTCAATAATGTAAGAAGCGTTTGTGATTGTATTGCCATCCTCATTGACACTAAAGGACCTGAAATACGAACAAAAAATATTACCGAACCGATAAAGGTCAAAACCGGAGACAAACTTCTCGTCAAAGGCGGGGATGAACAATCGTCAAACGGATTATTAATCGTTGACTACGAAAACTTTGCAAACGATATTCCGATAGGCAGTTTCATGCTTATTGATGATGGGGAACTGGAGTTAAAAATCATTTCCAAAATTGGAGATGCGCTGGAGGTTGTTGTGTGCAATGACGGGGAGATTAAAAACAGAAAGAGTATTAATACTCCGGGAGTCTCTATTTTACTACCCCCAATCACAGAAAAAGATAAAATGTTCATTGAATGGGCTGCGGATAACGACATCGACTTTGTCGCTCATTCATTTGTACGAAACAAAGAAGATGTATTGGCAGTACAAAAAATATTGGATAGTAAGAATAGCCGGATTAAAATTATATCGAAGATTGAAAACACCGATGGAGTGAACAATATCGATGAAATCCTCGATTACTCTTATGGAATCATGGTTGCAAGGGGTGATCTTGGAATCGAAATTGCAGCTGAAAAAATCCCGGCGATACAACGGGTGCTGATCAGAAAATGTGTTGAACGAAAAAAGCCGGTAATCGTCGCAACCCAAATGCTGCATACAATGATCAGTAGTCCGCGACCCACAAGAGCCGAAGTTAGCGATGTGGCCAACGCCATTTTCGATCGGACCGATGCTATTATGTTGTCTGGAGAAACTGCCTACGGACAATATCCCGTCGAAGCTGTCGCACTAATGACACGTGTTGCAATCGAAATTGAATCAAGTAAGGACCGTCGTAATGATTTGCCTGTTCCGCGTCTCGATAACGAGGTTTCGGCTTTCCTGGCTGAAGCTGCTGTAATGGCTGCTAATGAACTAAAAGTTGCCGCAATCGTCACAGATACCCTCACAGGCAAAATAGCGCGTTATATCTCCGCCTTCAGAAGTCCACGCCCTGTATACGCAAAGTGCCACGATGGCCGCGTTAAACGCGAACTGGCACTATCGTATGGTGTGCAAGCCAGCGAGATTA
Source organism: Mariniphaga sp. (assembly GCA_025363795.1). Taxonomy (GTDB): domain Bacteria; phylum Bacteroidota; class Bacteroidia; order Bacteroidales; family Prolixibacteraceae; genus JAAFHB01. Next base: position 7,779 of record JANYLE010000385.1, read on the forward strand.
TTTCAAAAAAGAATAAACACAAATTGGTTGAATCTTCGCTGTTGGACCTGGAAGCACGCGGAAAGATTACCGAAAATGATACCGTAGTTTATGTTGGTGGAAATTTTGGCGTTGGTGGCGGCACCTCTTTTATCGAAATTGCCTCAGTTGCACGAATGACAAAAGAGAAAAAAGATAGCAAACATACAACAACAGAAAATTAGAATAATCCTGCTAAATCAATAGCAAGGTTAAATTAAAAAAGATCAAAGGCTAAAGTGTTTATCAAACATTCTTTATCCTTTGATCTTCTTATTTTCAAGCCATTTTGGCGGCCTGATTAGGTTTTATAATTTAAACTTAATCCTATAACTTACTACAGTTATCTCATATCGTTAATTTCAACCTTGGGATATTTAGCCGCATCGAACTTAAAATAGTCATCGGCCAAAATTTGATCTGTTTTCATATTCTTCAACGTAAGCGTATAGGCATTCCCATCTTTATTGAAAGTTTTTGCTTTCAGTATCTGATATTTAGATTTATCAACGTACAACCTCACTTTTGTGAACTCTTTGGCCTTATCTGTTGGAAACAGATCGATCACGGCTGCTGGTTTACCTCCGATACTTTCTTCCCCGATATAGGTGAATTTGAACCCTTTTTCGTAGATCGTAAAAAGGTTCGCGGGATTAAGAGCCGCATCACTACCTGCCTCAACTTCAGAAATATTAACTTCATTTGATGCGGTCAGATAACTCCATGTGGCGATTCCGTTCGAAAAAACTTCCATCCCCATCGCTGGCATATGCAACCGGTAACTCTTTCCTTTTAAAGCGACCCAACCTTCATTTGTTTCGGTAACGCTACCCGTTTTATTTTCGAGTGTAAACGAAAAATCAATCTGAATAGTCTTATAACTTCTGCTTGTTTGAGAAAGTTTGTCAAGAATCTCTTTTGCCTTCGGATCTTGTTGTGCAAAGAGTGAT
>JANYLE010000396.1 GCA_025363795.1 Mariniphaga sp.
TCTCAAAATAGGAGTTCTGATGGCAGCTCATCAGGACAAAGCAGGGGTCAGGGTAAATATTCTCCCGGTAAAAAGAAGACTGATGGGAAAAAGGATACAATTGTATTTAAGATGCATGTTTTCCAATTTCAAAATGGGTATTCCCAATTGGGAGATAGTAAGTTAGATACTTCGTTTGCTGATTTTCAGACGTATAATCCGGCATTAAAGAAGTCATTAACAGTCCAGACACTCGGGAATTTAGGTGCTTCAACCCAGAGTAACGATTTCTTTCAGCGTTCATTCGACCCGGATGAGTTTATTTTCATGAAGAACTACAAATATTACGGTAAATGGCAACAGGATATCAGGTTTTACAATACCACCAAACCTTTTACACTACTCGAGTACGGACAATGGTTCAGTAATAAACCTAAAGGTGAATCTTGGTTGAAAGTGTCACATACACAAAATATTAATCCTTCATTTAATTTCGGATTTACTTACAATTCAATCTCATCCCAGGGAAAATACCTGAGTCAGGAGGCAAAGGACAATGATTTGAATTTCTTTGCAAGTTATAATATTGATAGATACGATTTGTGGTTTACCATCGGGAAGAACAAATTCAAAAACCAGGAGAACGGGGGACTTCTCTTTCCCACTGATATTGAGAATCCGGATCTTAAACCTGAAAACATTCCGGTTTGGTTTGATGGCACATCTGCTGAATCAAAAAACTCCTATGGTGTGATATCTCATCAGTATAAATTTGGCAAGTGGATTGAAATGAAAGATAAGAAAGAAAGCTTTCAAAAGTTCATAACCCGATTTGCTTTGATGCATACGCTTGAATTTTCTGACAATTCACGGCATTTCGTAGAGGTGGAGCCAAATCCATATTTCGACTTTGCAGACCCACGGGATTCCCGGGGGCGGGTATATTTTTATGGGAATGGAAATGTCCCTAATATTAAAGGAACTACTGGAACCTCACTTTTACCTTCAACCCAGGATAACTCTGGAATGAGACGTATAACGAACCTGTTTTATCTAAAGGCCGTAGAAGCTCCGGACCGAAAATATACTTTCGGAAAACAAGCTTACATTGGCAATGACATGATCAAGGTTTATATGCCGCGTGAGGAATTAATTTATACTCCCGGTATAATGATGCCACCGTTGGGTCTGACGCAGTCAGATAACATATCAAATACTTTTGTCGGTGGTTCAATTTTTCGATCGACGGGAAAATTCTGGAATTGGGGTGCCAATGGCAGGTATTACATCCAAGGCAGACGGTTTGCAGATTTCAATCTTGATGGACATATTGAAAAGCCAATTCGAACTGCGAAGGATACCTCCTTTCTGAAGGTCAACGCAAGTATGACCAATACAACTCCCGATTATTTTCTTAACCGGTATTATTCCAACCATTTTAAATGGAATAATAACTTTAATAAAACAGTTGAGTTAAAAATGGGAGCGGCCTACGAGAATCCTTTCTGGCGGTTTAAGGCAGGATTTAAGTACTCGATGATCACCAATTTTATTTATTGGAATGAATTCTCTCTTCCTGCCCAAGCAAGTTCTGAATTCTCAGTGGCTCAGATATATCTGAATAAGGACTTTAAATTTGGAGGCTTAAATATTCAGAATTCTATTCTATACCAGAAAACAACTACTGAAAGGTATATGCATGTCCCTCAGTTTTCTACACGAAATACTATTTTTATTGAGGGTTTACTTTCAAAGGTTCTCACTTTTCAGTTTGGGGGGGATTTGCGTTTTGATTCGGAGTATTACGCTGACTATTATAGCCCTGCACTTGGGATGTTTTATGTCCAAAACAAAGAGAAGATTGGTAGTTATCCCTGGATTGATGCTTTTATTAATTTGAAAATTAAGAGGACCCGCTTTTATGTGAAATATACGAATTTAGGCACAATGATGACCCGCGGAAAATACTATACTACTCCGGGTTATGCAGCTCAATTTGCTGCTGCTTCATTCGGATTATCATGGACATTTTATGATTAATCTTACTGTTCTTGTCTAGATGTAACAGCCTTCTTAACTAGCTGTCCGTTATCGACCTGTAAATTTCATTGAACTCTGAAATGATCATTGCAGTAGCACCCCAGATAAATAATTGATCAATGTAAAATCCTGACACTTCAAAGGTACCATTGACGGTACTGATCTTCTGTACCTGAAGTGTCGCATGATGAAGGAATTTTTCGACTGGAATCGTAAAGATTTCATCTACCTCCCGCTTATCGGTTTTGAAGTCTGGTATGGTATCACTCCATCCTACAAATGGATTGATTGTAAAATTGCTTACCTGAACGTATAACGGAGTGAGTGCTCCAATAACTTCCAACTGATTACTGTCCGTTCCGATCTCCTCAAATGACTCGCGCAATGCCGTCTGAAGTAACGTTTTATCTGATAGTTCAAACCGGCCTCCGGGGAATGCCAGTTGTCCGGCGTGATTTCTCATCGTTGCAGGACGACGGATCAAACAAGTGTAAATTTTTCCATTTTCGGGGAAAAGCAGCATCAATACGCTACTTTGCAGGATGCCGCTTTTTTCAGCTGGTGGGTACAACTCCCGACCTGGAGGCAAAAGTAAACGATGAGCCCTTTCGCCGGGAAGCTGATTTTTTAGGGCTTCTTTAAGATGAGCTTTAGTTATCATTCTCGTCACGAAGAGACTTTATATCTCTGACATTCAGTTGCATGTAGGTTTTGCCACGATATTCATTTTCAGTAACCGAATAGCAGATATCGAATGGGATTGATTTTTTAATCATTTCCAAATGCCCGGATTGGGAAAATGCAATTCCGGAAAAGACAGCTGATGAGCGATTGGCCTCCATCAGGTCAAGTTTTAAATGCTCACTATTTTTACCGACCAACCGACTGGTTCCGTAATCAAAGACGTTCTCGGTTAGAAAAGTAGGCGTCATATTGTGTGGTCCATATGGCTCGAACTGATTGAGTAACCTTAAAAATTTGGGAGAAAGGTCTGACAAGGATATTTTTGCATCGATTTCAATGCTTTGTTTTAGTTGCTCTTCTGATATTGAGTCTCTTACAACTTGTTCGAATCGGCGTGAAAACTCGGCTACATTTTCAAGCTTCATTGAAAGACCTGCAGCATACATATGTCCGCCATAGGATTCGAGCAAGTCGGCACACGCGCCGATTGCTTCGTAAAGGTCAAATTCGCCGACTGATCGTGCAGAACCTGTTGCAAGCCCATTCGATTCTGTTAAAACAACAGTGGGCCGGTAGTAATATTCTGTCAATCTTGAGGCGACTATCCCAACGACACCTTTGTGCCAGTCGCGGTTATAAATGACCGTTGTTTTCCGTCCCTGGTAGAACTCGCTTTTTTCAATGATTTCCAGTGCTTCCTGGGTGATGTCCCGATCGAGCGTTTTTCTGATTTCATTGTATGAATTGATTTCAATGCCAAGATCTTCCAGTTCTTTGGCATCTTCGGCCAGCAGAATTGCAACCGATTTCTTGCCATGTTCAATTCTTCCGGAGGCATTTAATCGGGGCCCGATCTTAAATACGATATCATTAATCTTAATCTCTCCGGTCAATCCTGCATATTTAATGATTGTTTTAAGACCCGTTGAAGGATTCGAATTTAGTTTTTGTAATCCGAAATAAGCCAATACCCGGTTTTCCCCGGTTAAGGGAACAATATCTGAGGCAATACTAACAACGACTAAATCAAGTAGCTCAAATGCAACTTCTTCGGGGATTCCTTGGTTTAAACAATAAGCCTGAATCAATTTAAATCCGACACCACAACCTGAAAGTTCTTTGAACGGATAAGAACAATCCAACTGTTTTGGATCGAGAACCGCAACTGCATCAGGAATTTTATCATCGGGATTGTGATGGTCACAGATGATAAAATCAACGCCCAACTCTTTTGCATAAGCGATCTTATCTACAGCCTTAATTCCGCAATCAAGTACAATAACCAGTGTGATTTGATGTTCAGCTGCATATTCGATACTAAGTCGTGAAATACCATAACCCTCCATATAACGGTCAGGTATATAGTAATCTAAATTGGTGAGTCGGCTTCTAAGAAATGAGTACATTAGTGCCACAGAGGTGGTGCCGTCGACATCATAGTCGCCGTAGATCATCACTTTCTCATCGTTATCAATCGCTTTTTTGATACGGGCAACGGCTTTATCCATATCCTTCATCAGAAATGGATCGTGAAGATCAGTCAATTTTGGACGGAAAAATGATCTCGCTTCGGAAAATGTTTTAATCCCCCTCTGTATCAGTAAGTTGGCTATGGCCATGTCTACATTCAATGCTGCAGACAAATGCTTTAAGTCGTTAATATCAGCAGGTTTCTTTATTCTCCACGATTTTTGCATACAAATTTCTTAATTCGGGCTTCCGTTCTCAATATTTCTCCAAATATACTAAAATGGCGGCTGGCAGTTAAAGCAAAAGAATCACTATTCCGAATTCTTTTACAAATAATGTGGTGACACATTTGCTAAATGGCAGGATAGTAATGATTTGACTTAATTTAATAATTTGGTTTATATGGATGGCTTTAGAACATCCGAAATTGTTTTTGATGATTTATATCAAAAGTAAACATTTCCAAAAAGGATATCTTTTTGTACCTTTGCACATATTTTTTGAAAATCAAAAGGGTAAACATTTGAAATGAGCAATATAGAATTAAGTGAGCAGGAACTAATCCGTCGGGGATCGTTACAGAAACTCCGCGATCTCGGGATCAATCCTTATCCGGCTAATGAATTCAAAGTCAACGTTACAGCTAATCAGATTTTAACTACATTCAATCCTGAAATTCCCAATCTTCAGGAAGTTGTTTTTGCAGGAAGGTTGATGGGTCAACGTATTATGGGAAAAGCCTCCTTCGGTGAACTTCAGGATGAAACCGGACGGATCCAGATTTATATCAGTCGTGATGAAATTTGCCCTGGCGAGGATAAAACCCTTTATAATGAGGTATTTAAAAAATTACTTGATATTGGCGACATTATTGGCGTGAATGGATATGTTTTTATCACCCAGATGGGTGAAACCACCATTCACGTGAAGAATTTTGTGTTGCTAAGTAAATCGATACGGCCTTTACCAATAGTGAAGGAAAAGGAAGGTAAAACTTTCGATGCTTTTACTGATCCCGAACAACGTTATCGCCAACGCTATCTTGATTTGATTGTCAATCCCCACGTTAAGGAAGTTTTTCTTAAGCGGACAAAGATGATCAACCAGATGCGCGAGATGTTTAATGAGCGTGGTTATGTAGAGGTTGAAACCCCTATATTACAACCAATTCCCGGAGGAGCGGCAGCACGTCCGTTCGTTACTCATCACAATGCATTGAATATGCCACTTTATCTTCGTGTTGCTAACGAATTGTATTTAAAGCGCTTGATAGTTGGTGGTTTTGAAGGAGTATATGAATTCTCCAAAGATTTCCGTAATGAGGGTATGGATCGCACCCATAATCCAGAATTCACGGTGATGGAGATCTATGTGGCTTACAAAGATTATAACTGGATGATGGATTTTACCGAAGAGATGATTGAGCGCGTTGCGCTAGCTCTTCATGGTAAAACCTCTATAACCGTTGGTGATAAAGAAATTGATTTTAAACGTCCGTATAAACGGATTACGATGTTCGACGCCATAAAAGAATATACGGGTATCGATATTTCGGAGATGGACGAAAACGCACTTCGCGAAGTCTGCTTGAAAATTGGTGTAGATTGTGATAATACAATGGGAAAAGGGAAGTTGATTGACGAGATTTTCGGAGCAAAATGTGAAGGAAATTATATTCAGCCTACATTTGTCACCGATTATCCGGTCGAGATGTCGCCACTTTGCAAGAAACATCGTAACAATCCTGAACTAACCGAGCGTTTTGAGCTGATGGTGAACGGAAAGGAACTTTGTAATGCCTATTCCGAGTTAAACGATCCAATCGACCAGCTCGATCGGTTCCAGGAACAACTTCGTCTTTCGGAGAAAGGCGACAATGAAGCGATGTTTATCGATATGGATTTTGTGCGTGCCCTTGAATATGGTATGCCGCCAACTTCTGGTATGGGTATCGGAATTGACCGCCTTACTATGTTGATGACCAATTCAGTATCCATTCAGGATGTTCTTCTTTTTCCCCAAATGAAACCGGAGAAAAGAGCTGAGGAAGATCCAATCGAAAAATATCTTGAATTAGGAATTCCAACTGAATGGGTAGAAGTCCTGATGAAGATGGGGTATAAAAAAATATCTCAGCTAAAAGAGGTGAAACCAGGTAAATTATTCAATGATTTATGTGGTTTTAACAAAAAGAACCAGCTTGGGTTGTCAAACCCTGCTGCGAACGATGTTACACAATGGTTAAATTAATATTTCAGCAAAATGACTGAAATTAACGAGAAAAGCCGGGTAGCTATAATTGGTAGTGGAAGTTGGGCGACAGCTCTGGCCAAAATACTGATTTATAATTTGCCCGAGCTAAATTGGTACATCCGCAAGGAAGAGAATGTCGAGCTTTTTAAGAAGTTCAGACATAATCCGAATTACTTGCGGTCGGTAGAGTTCGAGATGTCGCGGATTAATTTTTATACAGATATCAATAAAGTTGTAGAAGACTCTGATATTCTGGTTTTTGTTACTCCATCTGCCTTCCTCAAGGATACACTAAAACATCTAACGGTAAATATTGGTGACCGGTATGTCATATCCGCGATTAAGGGGATCATTCCTGATGATAACCTCGTGGTTGGTGAATTCTTCCATGAGTTTTACGATTTGCCTTTCGATCAGTTTGGAGTTATTGCCGGGCCATGCCATGCAGAAGAGGTTGCTCGCGACCTGCTGTCATACCTTACCATTGCAAGTCCGGATGTAAAGCGGGCCAGGCAATTTGCCATGTTGTTGGAAAGTCCTTCCATTCGCACCCATATTTCGGATGATATATGGGGAACTGAGTATTCAGCTGTATTGAAAAACATAATGGCTATTGCTGCCGGAATTTCTCACAGCCTTCGCTATGGGGATAATTTTCAGGCAGTTTTGATGTCAAATGCCATTCAGGAGATTAAAAGGTTTGTCGATACTGTTCATCCAATAACCCGCGATATTAAATCTTCGGCTTACTTGGGAGACCTTCTCGTTACCGGATATTCGCAATTTTCCCGCAATCGTGCCTTTGGAACCATGATTGGTAAAGGCTACACCGTTCGGTCAGCGATGCTCGAGATGGATATGATTGCCGAAGGTTATTACGCCACCAAATGTATCAAAGAGCTTAATTTACAGCATCATATTA
>JANYLE010000401.1 GCA_025363795.1 Mariniphaga sp.
GTTAATCGTTGATGAAAACGTCCGACCCTCGTTTTGATAAACCATTTCGGGCGAAAAATCGATTCCGTAGTGCCGGAAAGCATTACTCCATGCATCGGCATGATAGCCCATCGAATCATAAATCACACCATCCATATCAAAGAACACCCCTTTTTTGCCTTTTAAAACGTCACCAATAGCTTTTTTACCCATCCTTATCAAAATTTTATTTTGCATTGAATCCTGATCAACTAGAAGATTATCAAGAACATTCAATTGTCTTTCACTGCCCGTCTATCGCTTTTTGAGCTGTGACAAAAATACATCCGGCAGACAGATATGGGACTATACCCGTTTGTTTTAATTTTTAAAGGTGATGCAATAATAAAAGAATGCTGAGGCTAGAGCTCATGCCTAAGGGCGGAATTGGAAAAAGTAAGCGTACTTTTATCAAAAAGTAGGTGTACTCTTGGTAAAAAGTACGTTTACTTATTAAAGGTCGTTGCGCACTGGATTTTCTATTTCACCTTATGAAATTTTGCATTGTTGATGGTCTCCAGTATTCTTTTACCGGGGCGATAGTAGACTCCCACCTTTTTAATACTTCCGGAGTCCACCTCTTCAGCGCTGTTTTCACCCTTACTGCTAAGTGTAGGATAAAGTGAGCCCAATGTTTCAAGCCTTACAATTTTACTGTTTGCAAGAAAATCCTGAATCGCGTTCTCAAGGGCATAAATTGTTCCCCGAATGTCAGGTTCACTAAAAGTACTGCTCATCTCGATCTGCTTCACGATATCGTCAATTGTTGCTTCGCCATTCGTTGCCATTGTGGCATAGAATTTCTTCGCACCCCCGCCTGCAACACCGGGTTCAGTCTTTGCCCTGATTTTATAATTAATAGCCATATCCGGAAATTTAGGTTGATTGTCCGTTTAACTACCGTAAATTTAGAACAATTTATTACTATGGCATAAATGGAAATTGATTTTCAAGAAAATAACCCTAATTTTGCCGGGTTTGTCTGCTCTTTTTGTTAGGTCAGGCAAAGCAGATATTTTTCAACCTTAAACATTTGAATTAATGGTTTACGACGTCATCATTGTTGGAGCCGGGCCAGCCGGGATTTTTACTGCTTACGAATTGGTCAAAGAACGTAAGGATCTCAAAATTATCATCCTCGAAAAAGGGCGAGATATACAACACCGTAACTGTCCCAAACATACCAACGGCGGTACTTGCGTAAACTGCAAACCATGTTCTATCACGACAGGTTGGGCCGGGGCAGGGGCTTACTCAGACGGAAAATTATCCTTGTCACACGAAGTGGGTGGAACATTGCCAGACTATATTGGGATCGAACAAACGATGGAAATGATCACCTACGCCGATGATATCTACCTGAAATTCGGAGCTGATTCCAAGATACACGGTGCAACTGAAACACAAGCCATCCGGGAAATAAGAAGAAAATCGATCGAAGCCAACCTTAAGCTGGTGCCTTGCCCCGTCCGACACCTTGGAACAGAGAAAACACAGCAGCTTTACCACGCACTTTATGACCATCTGGCACAGAGTGGGGTAGAGGTTCGGTTCAATTCTCCCGTGGAAGAATTCATCATTAACCAAAATCAGATTGAGGGAGTTAAGTGCTCAAAAACGACATTTCATGCCAAGAGGGTAGTGGTGGCCGTTGGTCGCGAAGGTTCAAACTGGTTGATGCACCAATGTAATATTCAACATATTCCTACAGAAACCGGTATTGTGGATATCGGCGTCAGGCTCGAATGCAGGAACGAGATTATGCAGGAGATCAACGATAACTTCTACGAAGCCAAGCTGGTGCATTATACGCGTACGTTCGACGACAAAGTGCGTACTTTTTGTTCCAACCCGGGTGGATTTGTTTCCTCGGAATACTATGACGGCAACCTGGCCGTAGTGAACGGCCACAGCTACAAAGATTTAAAGAGCGACAACACTAATTTTGCCTTATTGGTATCGCAGAAATTTACAGAACCTTTTAATGCACCAATTGAATATGGGCACCATATTGCCAGGCTGGCAAATATGCTGACGCGCAACAAAATTCTTGTTCAGCGGTTTGGCGATTTGGTCAGGGGAAGAAGGACAACGCCTGAAAGACTGTACCGGAATAATATCATTCCGACACTTAAAGATGCCGTTCCGGGCGATCTAAGTCTGGTATTGCCACACCGTATATTATTGGATATTATCGAGATGATCCGGTCATTGGACAAAGTAAGTCCCGGATTGGCCAGCGACGAAACATTGCTTTACGGGGTAGAAGTGAAATTTTATTCCAATATCATTAAAGTTGATCGCACATTCCAGAGTTCGACAGTCAGCAACCTCTACTTCGGTGGCGACGGGGCAGGGATCACACGCGGATTAATGCAGGCCTCTGTAAATGGCGTGCTTATTGCGAGGGAGATATTAAAGAATTATGAAGTGTAATTAATAAGTCAGAATCACTAAGCAAGAATCGGACAATAATCATCAGCCGGGTGAATCCTTTCAAATTGAGATTAACTGACACATTTGAACAGGTTTTTGTTACTTTTCTTTACCGGAATCAGTCACTTTAAGCTAAATTTGCATTTATAATTTTTATCCTATTCAGATCCGATACAAAATTAAACGATCTGAATATTGATAATCAATTCTAAATCATGGGCTTTAAAAAATCGTACGAAGAGATCAACGAAAAAATCAGGAGTGGAAAAGCCGTTGTTCTTACCGCAGAAGAAGTTTCAGCTATGGCGCTCGAACTTTCACCTTCTGAAATTGTCAAAAGAGTTGATGTTGTAACAACCGGAACGTTTGGTGCCATGTGTTCTTCGGGCGCCATTCTTAATTTTGGTCACACCACACCTCCCATGCGCATGGAACGAATGACACTTAACGGAGTGCCTTGTCACGGCGGACTTGCTGCCGTTGATACCTATCTCGGCGCAACCTCAGAGAATCCTGAAAATATCCGATATGGCGGCGCCAATGTGATTCAGGATCTGATCGAGAACAAAGAGGTTGAACTGGAGGCCTGGGGCAAAGGAACCGATTGTTATCCAAGAAAATACATCAAGACAAAAATATCATTGGAAACCATCAACGAGGCAACACTTTTCAATCCGCGCAATGCTTACCAGAACTATAATGTCGCGACCAATACGACCTCAAAAATTAAATATACCTACATGGGGACATTGCTTCCCGGAATGAAAAATGCCAACTATTCGACTGCAGGAGAGTTAAGTCCATTGCTCAATGACCCGGAAATGCGGACCATTGGTATCGGCACAAGGATCTTTCTGGGCGGAACTGTCGGATATGTGGTATGGCCCGGAACGCAATTCAATACAAGTAAGGAGAAGAATGAGTATGGTATTCCGATGAGTAATGCCGCCACGATTGCCGTCATTGGGAACCTCAAAGAGATGAACTCCAATTTTCTCAGGGCAGCCTATTACGAGAAATATGGGGTGAGCCTTTTCGTAGGTATCGGAATACCAATACCGATGCTTGATGAAGATATGGCTCATCGGGTATCAATTAGAAATGAACAAATTGAGACCTCCATTCTCGATTACGGATCGGCTGGCTCACCCTATTTAGGAAAAACCAACTACGCCGAGTTGCAATCGGGCGAGATCAATATTAACGGGAAGAAAGTTCGTACCGCACCCGTTGCCAGCTTACAGAAGGCACGCGAAATCGCTGATCTTCTGAAAAAAAGCATCCAAAGCGGTAAATTTGAATTAACCTGTCCGGTAGGGATGTTTCCAACCGGAACATCATTAAAAAAACTTTTTGAAACAGAAGGAGGGGAACAATGAAAGAAATAACCCGCAGGTATGTGATGAAATTCCCGCCGCAAAGTGCAGATAAAGCATTAACCTACAAGCTAATAAAAGAATACGATATCAAATTTAGCATTCTTAAGGCGGAAGTCAGACCCGGACATACAGGCAGTCTTTTGCTTGAGCTCGAAGCGCTTCCGGAGAATATGCAGAAAGGAATCGAATACCTTGAAGCCAATTCGGTTGTTTGTGAACCGCTTGGGAAAAAAATCAAATTCGAAGCCGGCAAGTGCATCAATTGCGGAAACTGTACCGGTGTTTGTTTTACAGGAGCCCTGACAATGGATCGTGAAAAATGGGAATTAAATTTCGATCCAGAACTTTGCGTCGTTTGCGAACTTTGTATTGCGGCATGTCCGATGAACCTCTTCGACAGCAGTTTCCATGAGGAAGAACCGGAGGCCATTCTGAATAATTAATCTCAACCATTCCTCTTGCTTAAGAAGCCCTTTGATAGAAGCCAGAACATACCGAAACGAAATGGGAGAAGGGAGATTTCTCTCTTTCACAACTGGTTATAAAGATACCGATCTGTGGATAGGTATTGATCCCGATTCTTATCAGGATGAAATGAAAGTATTTTGCTTCGACAGAATTAAGTTTTACCGCACCCAATTGGAGAATTACCTGGTCATTGATCCCGAATTTGGACGGTCATTAATGCCATATCAGACGAACCATTATGCACCAGAATTAGCAGTTGGGATGGCTTTGGCAGCGAAGAAAGCCAATGTTGGTCCGATGGCCGCAGTTGCCGGAGCCTTTGCGCAACACTTGGGAAAGGATCTGATGAACCAATATAAAATAAAGGAAATTGCCATTGAAAATGGTGGCGATATCTTCCTGCATTTGTTAAGTCCCATAATCCTGTCGATATTTGCAGGAAATTCACCCCTTTCGGGAAAGATCGGAATCGAAATTCCGAAGAATGCAGGAAGCATTGGCGTGTGTACTTCGTCCGGAACGGTTGGGCCTTCACTTAGTTTTGGCAAAGCAGATGCTGTAATGGTTGCCTGTAAAGACACCGGACTGGCAGATTCATGGGCAACTTCGTTGGGAAATAGGGTGCAAGTAGCTGAAGATATTGATAGTATATTAAAATTCACCGAACAGATCAAAGAGGTCCTTTCGGTTGTTATAATATGCGGCGGAAAGGTTGGAATCCGCGGAGTTTTTGATCTGAAGATAATTAAACAGAGAAATGGTTAAAGAGAGCAAGATACGACAAGAGTTAAAACATCGGATCCTCGTCCTCGATGGAGCGATGGGAACAATGATCCAAAGGGTTAAACTCACCGAAGAGGATTTCCGCGGAGAACGGTTTTCAAACTGGACAATGCCGCTGAAAGGGGATAATGATTTGCTATCGATCACTAAACCATCAGTGATTCAGGAGATTCACGAAGGATTTCTTGAAGCAGGCGCCGACATTGTCGCGACAAATACCTTTAATGCCACCCGTGTATCGCAGGCTGATTATGGCATGGAAGCATTTGTTTATGAAATAAATAAAGCTGCGGCTCAAATTGCCGTTACTGCTGCCGCCCGTTATTCAACACCTGAAAAACCACGATTTGTAGCAGGATCAGTAGGTCCGACTAACAAAACCTGCTCAATGTCACCCGATGTGAATGATGCCGGGTACAGAGCCATAACATTTGCGGAGATGAAAGACTCCTACCGCGAACAAGTTGAAGGGTTGCTCGATGGAGGTGTTGATATGCTGTTGGTCGAGACAATCTTCGATACCTTAAACGCAAAATCTGCGATGATGGCAATTGAAGAGGCATTGGAGAACCGTAACAGCAATATTGAGGTGATGATTTCGGGAACAATTACTGACCGAAGTGGCAGGACACTGGCAGGACAAACTGTCGAAGCATTTCTCAATTCACTTTCGCACATTAACTTGTTATCCATTGGATTAAATTGTTCATTGGGCGCCAAGGAGATGCGTCCTTATATTGAAGAATTAAGCCGGAAAGCACCGTTTTATATCAGCGCACATCCCAACGCCGGTTTGCCGAACCAGTTTGGAGAATATGATGAAACTCCCGAAATGATGGGATTTCACGTTCAGAGTTATCTCCAAAACCGCATGGTAAATATCATTGGCGGATGCTGCGGAACCACGCCGGAACATATTCGTGAGCTGGCAAAAATGGCAGCTAAGTCAAAACCACATAAACGCAATCAACCCGAATTGGCCACCCGCTTAAGCGGATTAGAGGCACTTACAATCTCTAAAGCTTCCAATTTTGTAAACATTGGCGAACGTTGTAATGTATCAGGTTCTATAAAATTCGCACGGCTGATCCGCGACGAAAAATACGAGGAAGCACTGGCGATTGCCCGCGAAATGGTTGAAGGTGGTGCCCAGGTGATCGATGTGAATATGGATGATGCGATGCTCGACGCCGAAAAAGAGATGGTGCGTTTTCTGCACTTGGTTATGTCAGAACCCGATATCGCGAAACTGCCAATCATGGTCGATTCATCGAAATGGTCAGTCATTGAGGCTGGTCTTCAATGTATTCAGGGAAAAGCAATTGTCAATTCAATAAGCCTGAAAGAAGGGGAGGAGAACTTCAAAGAACGTGCCCATAAAATAAAACAATACGGTGCTGCCACTGTTGTAATGGCCTTCGATGAAAAAGGACAAGCCGCAACTTTTGAACAGCGCATCAGCATCTGTCAAAGAGCTTACCGGATACTGGTTGATGAAGTTCATTTTCCACCGCAGGATATCATCTTCGATCCCAACGTATTAACTGTTGGTACTGGAATTGAGGAGCACAATAATTACGCACTCGATTTTATTAAAGCAACGAAGTGGATCAAAGAGAATCTCCCTTACGCAAAGGTAAGTGGTGGTATATCAAATGTTTCCTTCTCTTTCCGTGGGAATAACACGATTCGGGAAGCCTTTCACTCTGTGTTTCTCTACCACGCAATTGCTGCCGGTCTCGATATGGGAATTGTCAATCCGGGAATGTTACAGATTTACGACGAGATTCCGAAAGACCTCCTCGAATATGTCGAAGATGTGATCCTGAACCGAAGACCCGATGCTACTGAACGGATTCTGGCTTTTTCAGAAAACATGAAGGAGAGCGAAAAAAAGGAGGAGAAAATTGAAGAGTGGCGTTCCCTTCCCGTGATTGAACGAATCCAACATGCACTTGTTAAGGGAATTACTGATTTTATTGAAGATGATATTACAGAAATTCTTCCATCCTACAACAGCGCCATCAGGGTGATTGAAGAACCGTTAATGGATGGGATGAACAGAGTAGGCGACCTGTTTGGAAGTGGAAAAATGTTTCTGCCTCAGGTAATTAAGTCCGCCCGTGTTATGAAAAAAGCGGTTGCATTTTTACAACCCTATATTGAGCAGGATAAACTTGATTTGAAACAAGCCCCGACGGTTAAAAAGAAAATTCTACTTGCCACCGTGAAAGGAGATGTTCATGATATCGGGAAGAATATTGTGGGTGTTGTTCTGGCCTGTAACAATTACGATATCATCGATCTTGGGGTAATGGTTCCCGCTGAAACAATTCTGAATAAGGCAATTGAAGAAAATGTTGATATCATCGGACTCAGCGGATTGATCACTCCCTCGTTGGAAGAGATGGCTCATGTGGCCCACGAAATGGAGCGGCGCGAATTTAAAATTCCCCTGATGATTGGAGGAGCAACAACTTCCAAAATCCATACAGCCGTAAAAATTGCACCTGAGTATAGTCAAACAGTTGTCTATGTGAAAGATGCTTCCCGTGCCGTCCAGGTTGTAGCGAATCTCCTGGCGAAAGATGATGAGTTTCTTTCAACCCTTAAAAGCGAATATAAGGAGCTCCGGGCAACTCATAGTGCGAAAAAACCCAAAGAATACCTCACTTTAGCGCAGGCACGGGCCAATTCATTTAATCCAGGATGGAACGAATCAATGGTTTACAATCCCCTTTTTAAGGGAATTAAAGTGTTCGATGATTATTCGATTGAAGAATTAAGAAAAGACATCGACTGGACTTTCTTCTTCCTGGCCTGGGAATTCAGGGGGAAATTTCCGGCGATTCTGGATGACCCGAACCAGGGAACCGAAGTCAGAAAGCTGTATGATGAAGCCAATAAATTCCTCGACGAGATCATTGCAAAAAAGATGATCACAGCAAAAGGCGTTTTCGGAATATGGCCCGCAAACTCAGAAGGTGATGATATCGAATTATATACAGACGAAAGTCGCAAGACTCTTCTCGGAAAATTTCACCATTTGCGGCAGCAGCAAAAAAGAGGATCAAATCTTCCGAATTACTGTCTCAGCGATTTTGTGGCGCCTAAAAGCACAGGGATTGCGGATTATTGTGGTGGGTTTGCTGTAACTGCAGGCATTGGTGTCGCAGAATGGGTTGAAAAATTCAAGAAAGAAGGCAATGATTATCAAGCGATTCTGCTCGAATCGCTGGCCGACCGTCTTGCTGAAGCTTTTGCTGAAAGACTTCACGAAAGGGTGAGAAAAGAATTTTGGGGATATGCTCCGGAAGAGAACCTTTCGGCACTCGACTTGATTAATTGTAAATACCAGGGAATCCGTCCCGCTGCCGGTTATCCGGCTTGTCCGGAGCATTCAGAAAAGAAAGTCCTGTTCGATTTGTTGTGTGCTACTGAATCAGCTGATATTCAGCTTACGGAGCATTTCTCTATGTACCCGACTGCTTCAGTTTGCGGTCAGTATTTTGCCCACGTGAATGCTGTCTATTTTGGATTGGAACGTATCGCAAAAGACCAGGTTACCGATTTCGCACGCCGAAAAAACGTTCCTGTTGAATACGTCGAAAAATTTCTCCCTTCTAATCTGAACTATAAGATTTGAGTTTAGGTGATCTCATTAACGGCAGCTTGTAAAAAATCGCGGCTGTAATAATCAGGATCAATGATTTCGCCATCCCATATCAGGATGTCGAGATCAATGGTCCGGGGACCAAATTTAGGCGCCGTGCGATCACGTTTCAACCTGTCTTCAACCGTTTTTAAATAAAGTTTAAAATCAGTATCTTCCATTGCCGTAATAACCTTTGCTGCTCCATTCAGAAAATCAGGTTGATTTGTAATACCAATTGGGGAGGTTTTAATCATTTTAGAAACTGCAACCAGTTCATGATCCTGGCGAAGGATATGCAAGGCTGCTGCAATGTTCTGCTCCGGTTCAATATTGGAGCCCAGTCCGATGATGCAAACATGTTCCATCATCTCTTAGCCTCCAGTTCAATCGAAACGGATTCAGAAAACCGAAGTGCGTGGGGCTTGTCAATTTCGACCCTGGCCCTGATCACGCGTTCGTCCGCCATTACCAATTGCAAAACTTCGTGGGTCAGTTTTTCCAACAGGTAAAATTTACTTTCTGATACAAAAGCAATTACCGATTTATTAATTGCCTTATAGTCATAAATACCATCCTGGTGATCAGAGAGAATAGTCTTGGAAACATCAACTTCAATTTCAAGATTGATGAGAACATCCTGCCGGTTTACCCGCTCTTCAGGATTATAACCTATAATTGTCCGAACGAGCAGATTTTTTATACGAATGATGGCCATGATCTTAGCGTTAGTTTCATTCAAAAGACTGGTTAAATATACAAAATGGACCATTAGTTAAACGTCGCGCGGTGAGAAATTTTTACCAGACGCATTCAAAAAACGGTTTCTATATGATGTGAGCGCCTCCGTCACAAAAGAGTAATTGCCCTGTTAAATCCTCGTTTACAATTATATAGTCAATACTTTTCAATACAGAAATCACACCGGAAGGTGTTTTCATTGGTGTTTTGGAAGCAACTTTTTCCAAATAGCTTTGATCCATTCCTACGGGTGCCAGAATTGCACCAGGGGCAATGGCATTCACCCGAAAGTGAGGCGCCAACTCAAGCGCCGCCATTTTTGTCAATTCCCAAAGTGACTTTTTCGAAATAGAATAGGAGAGATGGTCGCTATTGTTATTGGTAATTCGTGTATCTACTATGTTAATAATTAATCCATTAGTAGAACGTTTTGCAAAATCACGCATTAAAATAAATGGCGCCACAAAATTTACAACCGAATGCTGAATCAACGTATCTGCAGTAGTCTCCTTAAAGGATCCCGGCTCAAAAACGGAAGAGCTATTGACGAGCAAATCAAGCTGTCCGAACTTCTTTATAACCTGATTAATGAGATTTTCAGTTTGTTCTATGTTACTAAAATCAGTCTGAAAAGAATGAAACCGCTGATCAGGAAACGAACTTTTCAATTCGGCTTCAAGCTCTGAAATTGCAACAGATGAAACCCTGTAATGCAGCGCCAGATCCCAGCCAGCTTCAGCCAGGTGGAGTACAATTGCGCGGCCAAGTCTGACCGCACTTCCGGTTATCAATGCAACTTTGGCCATTTTGTTATAATTCAGTAAATTTAATACAATGTATTGACAGTTAATGCACCCAGAGATGAGTATTTTTTCCAATGCTCATCAACCTTAAGCCATTTCACGGTATTCAAAGTTATTCTTTTAAAAGAAATATGTCGCAAAAAAACGGCCCTTTGTATCGGGTTAATTATATGAATCAAAGACCATTGGGCATTTATACATTTTTTATTGCAAAAAAGGATGTCCCGAAGAACATCCTTAATCCCAAAATATAAACCAATCCAATTATTTTTTCTGCGCAACAACATTAAATGCAAGGGTGAAATCATCATAAATCACCTTATCTCCCAAACCCTGAAAGAAACTACCCGAACCATATTTGATTCCAAATAGTGTTCTATTCACCGTGATAACTCCTTTTGCCTCAAGCTTATCACCAGTTAATGTGACATTTGCATTGAATTCTACAGGATTCGTCACTCCCTTTATGGTAAGATCAGCTACAAAATGGAATTCAGTACCCGAAACCGGCGTAACGGTCTTAATCACCATTTTGGATTCCGGAAATTTTTCAATTGAGAAAAAATCATCAGAAGAAAGGTGCCCCATGAGTTTCTTATTCATATCGGCATCTTTAATATCCTCATCGACCATTGATTTCATATTGATTACAAATGTTCCGCCTGAAATTTTATTTGCAGTTACCACAACCGAACCATTTTCAAACGAAATAGAACCATCATGTTTCCCGGTCACCTTTTTAGCTTCCCAATTCACTTTGCTTGCAGCTTTATCTACCACAAAATCTGTTGCATCAGCAACCTGGCTAAACCCAAATAAAATCAGGATCATTCCAACAAATGACATTTTCCAATGACTCAATTTTGAAAATTCTATTATCCCATTCTCTGATTTCAATACCTTATTCTTCATAATCTCTAATTTTTAATTTATATGACATAAACGAATATTCGTCAGTAATTGTTTCGAAATCCAGACTGTTTAAAATTCTGAACTTAAATAGTATATTTAACCCCACAGAAAATTCATTCTATTTATCTTGATTATGAAGAATTTTAACGAATCAACAGACGATGTTAATCTTTCAGGTTTCCGCTTTTTCAAGTCATTGACAGAGGAGGAACTTAAAAGTTTGAATTTTGAAAAGACATGTATCAGCTATAAAAAAGGTAGCATTGTATATAAAGAGGGTAGTAGGCTAACGGGTTTTTATTGCGTTATAAAAGGTATTGTAAAAGTCTATAAAACAGGTATTGACGGCAAGGAAATGATTATCCGGTTTGCCCGAAAAGGTGATATTATTGCCTACCGCTCACTGTTAAGCCAGGAATCGGCATGTACAACGTCAAAAGTTATTGACGATGCGATATTGTGTCATATCCCCTATAAAACCCTGCTTAACCTGATAGAGAAAAATTCCGCTTTTTCGCTGGCAATGCTGCGAATCGTATGCGCGGAACTAAAGGAGGCCAATGAATATATAACCGATATTGCGCAGAAAACGGTCCGTGAGCGACTTGCAGAGGTGCTATTGCTGCTTATGGGTAACTTTGATCTGGATGCCGATCAGACACTTCAAATTTCTCTTACCAGAGAAGAGTTAGCCAATACGGTAGGAACTGCCACAGAATCGATCATACGTCTTCTTTCGGAGTTTAAACAAGATAAGCTAATCGATCTTCAGGGAAGGAAGATTAAAATTATTAATATTCCCGGACTTACGAAAGTTGCCAACTTAACCAAGTATTGATCTCTTTTATGGTTATCAAATATACCTTCCAGTATCGAGATTAGGACGTAATCGAGATACAGGAAGGAGATAGTCGTTAATATGAAGGAGTTTAGACTTGCTATAATTATCCAACAAAGACCTTTGGGGTAATTATTTACATGTGAAGTTGTCCCAAAAGCATAACTGTGTTATTGCCTGCTGATCCAATCCTCCGGATCGAGTTTGGTGCTTTCGCGCCACAATTGGAATTTTAGAACGGTTTTATTGTCATCGTCCTGGTCTGTGAAAACACGACCAATCTCTTCTTTAATTTCAACCTTCTGTCCTGCTTTTACAAATACCTCGCTTAGATTGGAATATACAGTCAGATAGTTTCCATGACGAATAATTACGGCCATGTTACCACCTGGTATAGCGACCACTTTGGTTACCTCTCCTTTAAAAATGGCGCGTGCCTTGGCATTCGCCTGAGTTGTGATATCGATTCCGGAATTACGTACAACAACATATTTTAAAACCGAATGTGGATGTTCGCCAAAATGATCCGTAATTAAACCTCGTTGAACCGGCCAGGGAAATCTCCCCTTGTTATTTGAGAAATCTCCCGATAAAACCTTTTCGGCAGGAGTTAAGGCCAAACCGGGCGATTTTGATGATTTGCGACTTGCCTTTTTAGCCTCATCTGAAATAACCCTTTCAATTTCCTGTTGCAGACGTAACTCTGCTTTTCGTTGATTTTCAAGCTTTCTCTTTAGATCCTTCTCTTTTTGCTGCAGTTCTGAATAAACGTCGTTTTGCTGCTGCTTTTGTTGTTCAATAATTTTAGTCTGATTGACTTTTGAAACTAAAAGGTTTTGCTTTTCCTGTTTACGTTTATTAAACTCAGTTACCTGGTTACTGATGGAATTTTTGAATTCGGAAATTCTTTCGGCTTGTTTACGCCGATAATCAGCATATTGCTTTAAATAGATAAAACGCTTGTAAGCCTGGTTGAAATCCTTGGAAGAAAGGAGAAAAAGTAATTGATTATTGCTGTTCTGGTTTCTGTGTGCGTACCTGATCATTGCTGCATATTTCGCTTTAACCACCTGCAGCTGTATACCAAGGGAGTCAATTCTCCTGGAATTTTGACGGATTGAGGTATCAAGGTAACTGATTTCTCCGGTAATATTATTGATGAGATTATCCTGAAGTTTTATTTGTCGTTCCAAAACGGCAAGCCTGTTAAGAGACGCCTTTGCATTGCTGTTGGTTTCCTTCAATAAATTATTGATGTATTCAATTTCTGACGCAGTCTTCTCCTTCTGCCTCCGTAATTCGTCAAGTGATTGACCTAAAGAATTGAAGGTTAAGCAAACAAAAAATGTAAAAAAGATCAGTTTTAAAAGTCTCACAGTAGAATTTTCCATCGTTAAAACATCACCAAAATAACACCAAAATTATTCAAGCAATTTCTTCTTATATTTTGGAGAGAAAGAAAATCCAAAATTTTTCTCATCGTTCAGACTTACCTTAGATAATTCGATTGAGAGTTCCATCTTTTTCTCCCCGGTTACTTGAATATTAATCACTCCGGGAAACCATTGATTCATGATTTTTTCAAAATTCGAGAACTCAAGTTTCACTCCCATCTTCGAATCAAGATCATTTAAAACCATTCTCCTTACAACAAATGAATCCGGATCGATGTAGATATCTTGCTTGATCAGGTGTCCTTCATCCAGATGATTACGATATCTTTCAAGTTTCTCTTCATTCTTATTTAGCTTCTTAAACTTCCGGTCGCGGATGGATGAAATTTTATACATATCATCCTCAATCTGGCAAACAAATTCCTTAAAGTCTTTATCCTTTGAATCCTGTCGAAGTGAAAACAATTTATTGCTCAACAGTGCCTGCAACATTCCAAAATCAAGATCAATCCCAAGAAGTTTACTCAGGTAATTATTTTTCCCAACCAACAATTCCTGATCCAGGAAATTCACCAGCTTAAATGAATCGGTATTTACCTCCATCTTACCAACAGGAATGGCAAGTTTCTGGGCATAGATCTGAATAATACTATCGCGGCTGATTTTGTAAGACCCACGAATTGACAGAGACTTACCTTCGCTTGAATAGGACATTACCGCTTTCTTGACCGATAGCGTTTGATATTTCAGTGAATTATCATTGACCATCTTAATAACCCGACCCACACTGTAACGTTTAATTCTTTTGGGAGCTGCTATTTTTTCGGTCTGCTTACAGCTGGCAAAGAAAAATGAAAGGATTATAACACCCAAAAAGTAATGAATAAACTTCCTGTTTGTCCACATAAAATTAGTTTTCTTTTGTTTCAATGTATCTCCTTTCAGCTATTTTCTGTTTAAGAATTTTAGAAGGATTCCCCAACTGAAGTGACTTTTTCCATTGATTTACTGCATTATCCTTATCATTTAGAAAATAAAGAATATCTCCATAGTGTTCTACAAGAACAGTACTGTCTTCGGTTCCTTTCGAAAGTGCAGTTTCCATGTAAAACTTGGCCAACTGATAATCCTTTTTCTTAAAAAATACCCAGGCATAGGTATCCAGATAAGTTGCGTTATCAGGATTGGCCTGAATTACTTTCGCACTCAGTTTTTCGGCCACATCAAGCCGTTCACCTTTAACAGATAAGTAATAGGAATAATTATTCATCGCCATATAGTTCTCGGGATCAAGTTCTACTACTTTATCGAAAACATCAAACGCTTGGTTAAAACGTTTAAGATTATACAATCCCTCAGCCTGATAGGTATACAATTGCGATAAAATTTTGGGATCCTTTTTTGCATGAACAATACCAGAATCGAGAACAGTTAGAAGCTCAGTGTATTTTTTTTGTTGTAATAATCCAACCGACTTGAGTATGTAAATTAATGATTGGTCGGGAAAATAAGTCAATGCCTTATTGCTGTCGTCCGCCATGGATTTCCAATCCAATAAATCATTATTAATCAGCAAAAGACGTTCCCAATACATGTAGTTATCCTTCTTCATGTCAAGAACCAGACGTAATTCTTTTCGTGCCTCTTCAGGTTGCTTTTTACTCAGGTAATAGTCAACCATTAGAGCACGTGGACGTTCATCGTCAACATGAGTTGCGATTAAAATGTGAAGCAATTCGAGTTGTTGTTCCTCTGTAACTTTGCTCGTTCCAGCTTGCGTTAACAGCATATACATTTGAGCTTTCGTCTCCAGATCCAATTCAGAGTTTGCAAATGCCATTTTGATATGCTCATAAGCTTTTACAGAATCATTCCCATCAAGATAAAAGCTGGCAATTGAGAGATGAACAAACCCATCGTTAGGATTAATTTCAAGGATTTTATTATAGCTCTCAAGCGCTTTTTCCCGGTTTTTATCTCCAAGATAAAGTTCTGCAAGCAGTCCATAATATTTCGAAACAGTAGGATAGGCCTTTATTAATTTTTCAATCTCGGCATAAGCAGCTGGCTTATTACCTTGTTGAATATAGATTTGCTGTTTTCCAACTGCGATAGGTTCCACAACCCCCATTTTCTGTTCCAACAGATTGTATAAAGCAAGTGCCTGATCCGTTTTACCTGCCATTGCCAGTAAGGCTGCCTGGTAAAATTTGTAATCGGGATTGTCAGGAACTATTTTCGATATAGCCTCATACTCGGCTGCAGCTTTTTCATATAATTTGTTCTGCTGATAGACTTTCACCAGTAAAAGACGGTAATACTGATTGTCTGGATTTATTGAAACAGCCTTTTCAAGCAGAAACATTGAACTTTGAAAATCACCCTTTGATACATGAATATTCGCCATCTCGAAAAGAGTGGCCGAAGACCTGGGATCTAATTCAAGACATCGTGAAAAAATCTTAATCGCATCATCCAAATTCTCCAGGGTCCGTTGTTTAATCCCTTCAATGAAGAGATATTCAAATTCCTTTTTCGCATCTTCACTAAGCTTTGTTTCTGTAGTATCAACTGAAATAGAAGCAGCCTTTACAGGAACAGCTTTTTGTACTTTACAGGAAAAAACAGCAACTGAACTTATCGCAATCAACAAAAAACCAATCAATCTAACTCCTTTTGTCATTCTTTATTTATTTTAATACTAACCCGGCAAGCCATTAAATCAGTGCTTTCCAGTATGTCCAAATCCACCTTCACCCCGTTCGGTATCGTCGAGAATTTCTACTTTTTCCCAATTAACGGTCTCATGTGAAGCAACAATCATCTGGGCAATTCGCTCACCATGTTGAATAACAAATTTTTCACCAGAAAGATTTATCAAAATCACCATGATTTCTCCACGATAATCGGCATCAATAGTTCCCGGCGAATTAAGCACGGTAATTCCTTTTTTTATCGCCAAACCGCTTCGCGGTCTGACCTGTGCCTCGTACCCTACAGGCAATTCAATGAACAGTCCAGTCGGAATTAATTTTCTTTCAAATGATTCAAGAACAACCTCTTCTTTTAGATTAGCCCTTAAATCCATTCCCGCCGCATGAGCCGTACTATACTCAGGTAACTCGTTTGACGATTTATTGACGATTTTTACTTTCATCCAAAAATTATTTGTTTTTAAATAGACCAAAGCAATCCGTATTTGAGCAATTGCTTTCCAGATTTTATTTAATTGAATCTACCTCGTTTCAATCACATTTTTTGAATTTGCTAAGATAGTAAACAATTCCACTAACCTTCTTTTGACCAGATCACTTCCCTTTAAAGGTAAATAACCCCCTTAAATCGGATTTTTCTTTGATCCAGATAAACGCGAAAAAAACCATCAGTAATAAGGTATTGAAACAAATCCGCACAATTTTGTCATTGAAAACGAGGTTTATTTCTATCAGATAAAGTGATGTAGCAACTAAAAAATACGCAGCGATTCTCTTCAAGTCATATTTTACCGGGAAATATTTCTGCCCAACTAAATAAGAACTGATTGTCATGACCAGCGAAGCCGCGAAAAACGCATATCCGCAAGCCATGTAACCGAAATACGGAATAAAAACAATGTTTAAAACGATTGTAATAATTGCACCTACAATTGCAAATCGGGCACCAAAATGAGTCTGATCCGTCAGTTTATACCATAACGATTGCGTATAAAAAATTCCCAACAGTAAATTTCCCATTAATAACCAGGGGACAACTTTAATTCCCTCATGATAACCAGATTCGGTTGATCCGATAAAATATTTAAGGATATCCATATAAAACATGACTCCCAAAAAGATGATTAAACCAAGTATCACAAAGTATTTCATGATCACCGCATATACTTTTTTGGAATCTTCGTTTTTGTAATGTGAAAAGAGAAATGGTTCAAAAGAGAAACGAAATGCCTGAATAAAAAGAGCCATGAGAATAGCCAATTTACCGCTTGCAGAATAGATTCCAAGCTCACGGATCGGATTTACATCAATTAGTTTTGGCAATAAAATTTTATCAATATTCAGATTGACCATTCCCGCAACGCCTATCACCAGGATTGGCCATCCATACTTCAACATCTGCTTAAGCAGACTTCCATCAAAATCAGATTTTTTAATTCTGAAATCCGGGATAAAAAGGAGAAGTGTAACAAAGGCAGCGATCAAATAGGATAAAAACGCGTAACCAATTCCAATGTCTTTATTATAAACAAATCGAACAATTGAATCTGGATTTGATGCTAATAATTTAGGACACAAATAAATCCAGAATACATTCAGAACAATACTAAGGGCAATGTTCACAGATTTTAAAACCGCAAATCTCATAGGTTTCGACTGTAATCGCAGTTTCGCAAAAGGAATCGAACACAAGGCATCAAGGGCAACGGTAATTCCCATCCAAATGATATAATTCTGATGACCTTCATAACTGATCCAGCCAGCTATATTTTGTGAAAACCCTATGACCAGACCAACAAAAGCAATTGACGTAATACCCAATGAAACCACAGATGTTGAAAAAACCTTTTCCGGATTTTCACTCCGACCAGCAAATCTAAAATATGAAGTTTCCATTCCATAGGTAAGGATAACCTGAAAAAAAGCCACGTATGCAAGAATATTACTTAGGATACCAAACTCTTCTGGCATGAACATCCAGGCATAAAGAGGCGTAAGCCACCAATTCAAAAAACGTCCTAAAATACTGGGCACACCATAGATTACAGTTTCTCCCGCCAATTTTTTTAATGCACTCAAAATATTACCATTATTAAAGTCTAAAATGCAAAGATAACGCTTTAGATTGTTTGGATTGCGCTTTTTTGTATTCAGAGAGAAAACCTTTTGACTCAGATTTTAATTAATATTTTTGTTTCTTTTCATCTGAATTGACCTTGAAGATCCCTCTTCAAAAACCAATAAAATACAATGAATTGATTGGTAATGTTCCACGTGAAGCATTGTTAATAAAACCATCCCAAATTGTTAATAACACCTGATTTTTATATAATTTGCGCCGTTAAAATTAATATCAACAATTGCTCACTTTTACATTGATTATGAGAACACTGTCTGTCTCTGTTTGCATATTTTTATTTACATCAGTTGTTCTGGTTAACTGTGCTCAGTCTTCAAAGCATATTCGTAAACCAGTAACCGCCATTCAAATAATACCGAAGCATAAAAATTACACGATAGGAGACAAACTAACGGTCAATTTACAAACCAAAATAAAAGATGGATCTTTCAGTAAAGTAGAGCTTTTTCTGGACGGAAAATCTGTATTGGTAAGCGATAAAATTGAATGTTCATTCGAATTTGAAACACGCAGTTTTGATGTTGGAACCCACTATTTGAAGACGGTAGCAACAAAAGAAGACGGAACAACCGGCGAAAATTATTTAGATTTTCTTCTCCTCTCCGATATTATTCCAGCAAAATTTGGCTATAATATCATTAAGTCTTATCCCCATAATAATAAGTATTTTACAGAAGGTTTTGAAATACGGAATGGTTTTCTTTACGAAAGCACGGGACAGGAAGGTACATCATCAATATATAAAATTGATCTTTCAAATTTGAAGGTGGTTAAAGAGTATAAACTTGATAACAAATACTTTGGTGAAGGGATAACCATTTTAAACAAAAAAATCTACCAGCTGACCTACAAAACTCAGATTGGCTTTGTTCGCGATTTGGATACTTTTGAATTGATAAAAACCTGGAATTATAAAAATGAACAGGGATGGGGCTTAACCAATGATGGTAAGTCATTAATTATGAGTGATGGAACCGAGTTTCTTTACTACATGGACCCCGAAACGCTCACCCAGATAAAAAGAATACAGGTTTGTAACAACAGAGGGGTTGTCATCAATTTGAATGAATTGGAATACATTAACGGCGAAATATGGGCCAATATTTGGACAACTGACACCATTGTTAAAATAGATCCAAAAACTGGCAAAATTGTAGCTGAAATCGATTTTAAAGGCCTTTTGTCATCTAATCTGATCAATCAAAAAACTCCTGTTGATGTATTAAACGGAATTGCTTACGACAACGAAAAAAACAAAATATATGTGACTGGTAAACTTTGGCCTAAACTATTTGAAATAGAATTAGTTAAAAAGTAAAGCTAAAACAAGGTTTGCGTATTGTCTTTCAACCAGTTTCTATTTAAATGCTTAAATGCTAATTCGGTAGCTTCACGTCCCCTGGGAGTCCTTTTTAAAAAGCCCTCTTTGATTAAAAAAGGTTCATAAACTTCCTCTATTGTTCCTGCATCTTCTCCAACAGCTGTGGCTATTGTTGTCAATCCTACTGGGCCACCTTTAAATTTATCTATAATAGTGCTTAAAATTCTGTTATCCATATCATCAAGTCCATACTTGTCAATGTTCAATGCTTCAAGTGCATATCGGGTAATTTCGATGTCAATAATCCCGTTTCCTTTCACCATGGCAAAATCACGAACTCTACGCAATAAAGCATTCACTATTCGTGGGGTACCCCGGCTCCGGCGTGCAATTTCAACAGCCGCATCCTGATAAATCTGAACATCAAGAATTCGTGCCGAACGTTTCACAATATCAGTTAAAATTTCAATATCATAGTATTCAAGATGACAATTAATGCCAAATCTGGCTCTCAACGGACTTGTAAGTAAGCCACTGCGGGTAGTAGCCCCAATAAGTGTAAAATGATTTAATTCAAGTTGAATTGACCTTGCACTTGGTCCTTTATCAATCATTATATCAATTCTATAATCTTCCATTGCAGAATAAAGATATTCCTCTACAACAGCGCTTAACCTATGAATTTCATCAATAAACAAAACATCATTGGTTTCAAGATTTGTAAGTAGTCCAGCCAAGTCCCCGGGTTTATCCAATACAGGACCGGAAGTTAGCTTCAGATTAACTCCCAATTCATTAGCAATTATATTTGACAGTGTGGTTTTTCCTAATCCAGGTGGACCGTGCAACAAAACGTGATCAAGCGATTCGCCTCTCATTTTAGCAGCTTCGACGAATATTTTGAGATTATCAACAATTTTACTCTGACCGCTAAAATCATTGAACCGTAAAGGTCTAAGCTTACTATCAATCTCTATATCAATATTATCAGTAATATCTCCTCGTAAATCAATAAAATCATCCATACAATCAGTGAAACTTAAAAGCGTAAAAGTACGCAGTGAATTTGTGAAATATCTAATCTTTTATGGTAAAATACTAAGAATTTCACGAAATTTATTGATATCAAAAGGTTTTTCTAGAATATCGTCCATACCACCCTGAACACACTTATCACGATCGTTATTGATCGTATTTGCCGTGAAAGCAATGATTGGAGTATAACCAAGGCTGGGATCTCTGTTTTCCATATTTCGTATCTCTCTGGTTGCTTCAAATCCATCCATAACAGGCATCATAATATCCATTAAAATTAAATCAAATTTTTGATTTTTAAACATTTGGACGCCTTCCAGACCATTCACAGCAACTGTTACAGTATATTTATATCGGGTTAAACTAATCTTCATTAGTCTTTGGTTTAGTTCATTGTCCTCCACCAAAAGAATTGCTAATTTGTCATCAAAATTCATCTATCAAAGCATTAGTTTAGATTTTCAAATCTACACAAATTTTAATCCTTAGATTTAAATGCAATCTAATAAATTGATTTGAATTTTCAACAGTGTTAGTATTATTAATTATTCTTTTTAAAATTTTAAAAGAGATGTTATTACTTATACCCGGTTAATAGCGTTTAAAAGTTTTAATTTTTTTTCTTGCTTTTTGTTTAAATGAAAGTTATAAAAGTGGTTTTTAAATGTTATTAACATATCAAATCTTTGATATGTAATTAATTATTGTGATATGAACGAAGGGTTAATAGTGTCGAAATGTTTGAAGTTTGAACAATTTTTA
>JANYLE010000217.1 GCA_025363795.1 Mariniphaga sp.
CTGTACAGAAATACATGGAGGATAACTGGGAAGAGGTACGTAAGGACGTATTCCGGAAGGTAATTCATTTGGATCACCTTATGACCGTAATGATTGAATTCCGCAATGGACCATGGAATGAGGCGGAACCATTCCATTCCCATCCGCATGAGCAAACCTGTTACATCGCCCAAGGGGAGATTATCCTTTATTGTGAAGGGGAAGCTGATCAACACCTCAGTGAGGGTGATCTGTTTTATATCCCTTCCGGGATCAGGCATACAATCTGCGTTTTAACACCCATGGCAAGATTGATCGACAACTTCTCTCCTATCCGGGAAGATTTTATTTAGAAAGAATTAGCCAATTCGGCAATGTGACGATGTGACAATTCGACAATTGGACAATTAGATAATGTGACGATTAGACAATGTGCCAATTGGACAATTAGGTAATTAGACAATTCAGCAATGTGACGATTAGACAATTAGCTTCGTTAGTCTTCGTTTCGGTAATCAAATGATATTATTTTACCGAAAATAAATTTCCAATGTCAAATTCACCAATAGTCGAATAGCCGAATTAACAAATTGGCTAATTAGTGTCAATCAATAAACCGCTTTGTCAGATCACCATAGGCATCAATGCGGCGGTCACGCAGGAAAGGCCACCAGCGCCTGACGTTTTCTGATCTGTGCAGGTCAATCTCCACAAGCAGGTTGGCATCTTCTGACTCAGGAGCAGCACCCAACAGTTCACCCTGTGGTCCTGTAACAAAGCTGTTTCCCCAGAAGGTTATTCCGTTGGTCACACCAGAGGGATCTGGTTCAAACCCGGTCCGGTTAACAGCGATCACCGGAATACCGTTGGCTACGGCATGCCCCCTTTGCGATATCATCCACGCCTCCAACTGACGTCGTTTCTCAGTAGCTGAGTCCGTTGATTCATATCCGATAGCAGTTGGGTAAATGAGGATCTCTGCGCCTGCCAATGCCATCAACCTGGCGGCTTCGGGGTACCACTGATCCCAGCAGACCATAACACCCAGTTTGCCGACAGAGGTCTGTATTGGTTCAAAACCAAGGTCTCCGGGGGTAAAATAGAACTTCTCATAATAGGCCGGATCATCAGGGATGTGCATCTTCCGGTATTTCCCTGCGATGGTGCCATCTTTTTCGAACACCACAGCCGTATTGTGGTAAAGTCCTGCAGAACGTTTTTCAAATAGCGATGTAACCAGAACCACTTCGTGTTTCTTTGCGAGCTGACTATAAAAATCGGTAGAAGGTCCCGGGATCGTCTCAGCCAAATCGAAAAGGGCGGTATTCTCTGTCTGACAGAAATAGCGGGTGTTGTGCAGTTCCTGCAATACAATCAGTTGCGCACCTTCCCTGGCACACCATGCAATATTGGATGCCAGTTTTGACCTATTTGCCGCCACATCGGCGCTGTTAGCTTGTTGTATTAAACCTGTTTTAAGCATGTTTAATTGCTGATTTATGAAAGTCTATTATTCAAAGATTCAGGCAAAAATAGTTAATTATTGCCTGTTTCTGATTACAATACTCCATTGGGGAATTGCATCGTTACGCAGTGAAGCGATCCATGCTGCTTAATCAGCGGACTGCAGTCAATTCCGATAATTTCCCTTCCGGGAAAAGCCTGCTGCAATTGTTTCAGCGCTAGCTGATCTTTGGGTGAGTTATAAAATGGAATAAGCACAGCCTTATTGATGATCAAAAAGTTGGCATAAGTGGCAGGTAATCTGTCCTCTCCGTCAAACACTGCGTCCGCCATGGGAAGCGGAATCAGCTGATACGGCAAGTTTTTTAGTGTGCGAAAAGCAACTAATTCCTTTTCCATTAGCGACAATGCCGAAAAGTGCTCATCATTTTCATCCTCACATTTGATATAGGCGATGGTTTCCGGGTCACAAAACCTGGCCAATGTATCTATGTGACTATCCGTATCATCACCGGCCAGGTAACCCGACGTGAGCCATAATACCTGCTGAAGTCCGAACAAATCAATCAATTGCTTTTCAATCTCCGCTTTCTTTAGATGCTGGTTTCTGTTGATGGATAATAAACAGTCGCGCGTTGTCAATAGTGTCCCTTCACCATCAGATTCAAGACTTCCCCCCTCCAAAACAAAGTGTTGCATGTTCTTATATTGAACTTCACTCAGGAAAGCCCCATTCTTATACAACGAAGAGGTGATCTGGTTATCGAAGTTGGCCGCAAATTTCATCCCCCAACCATTAAATGTGAAATCGTATAATGTTGGTTTTCCATCGATCATCACTGTGATAGCTCCATGATCACGCGCCCAGGTATCGTTGAGCGGATACTCAGCATAAACAATATTTTCAGTGCGGCAATTTTTGAGTTTATCCGCCAAAAGCTGTCTGTCCTGACAAACAATCAATAGCTTTTCCCTTTCGGCTATCGCTTTGGCAATGGCTACAAAGCAAACTTCCACCTCGTCGAGCATATCTGCCCAGTCGGTCCCTTCGTGCGGCCAGGTGAGCATTACACCACTTTGGTCAGCCCATTCGGCAGGGAATATGATATTAGGGTTGTTCATCCGTTTTTTTTTATTATTTCATTTTTCTGACAGGAAACGCGAGACATTATTTCTGTAAATATTACGTCATCCCGATTCCAGCAGTTACAAACGTTTCCTTTTGAGGCGCATACAGCAAATTAGTTTTATCCAGCCAACGCGGATGCACCTTTTACTACTGATCCATTGTGTACCCTTTCAAGGTAATCACAAAATATTGAAATGAATCATATTTAATTCATTATCGAATTGACTAATTGTCAAATTCTCCATCTCCCCATCTCCCTTTCGCACTACAATACCTATCGCATCTACGATCTCCAATAATCCCGCATCTCCGATGCTTTGGATTTTGGTACGATTGGGTTTTGATTTTTTAAAGTGAGTAATGTGCTTAGCAAATATCCCTTTCGCCAAATCGCCTTTTCTCCCTCTCATTTTCACCTCTTCGCCTGATCGCCAATTCATCGCCTAATCACCTAATCCCCTAATTGCCAAATTGTCTAATTGTCAAATTATCCCTTCGCCCTTTCATTGTCTAATCACCTAATCCCTAAACCCCTAATTGTCGAATTATCAAATTGTCGAATTATCTCTGCGCCTTTTTCTCCCCTTCTCTCCCTCACTCAGTTCTTCTTTATCGCTGCCAGAATTCCTTTTACAAATTCGTTGTGTTCGAATGCCTTTTCCGAGAAACCCAAACGGACAATCACTAGATTGCGGGAAGGGATAATAAAGACCCTTTGTCCGCGATGACCCTGGCAGGAGAACAGATCTTCGGGCGCATCGGGAAGTTTTTTCGACTTGTTCAGCCAAAACTGTGCGCCATATTCGCCCTTTGAAGCAACAACGGGTGTTCGTGTGTAGGCAACCCAACCTTTTGGAAGAATCGTATCTCCCTTCCATATTCCATCCTGATAATAGAGCAACCCAAATCTTGCCCAATCACGGGCCGTGGCGTAACTATACGATGAACCCACAAAATTTCCGGAGGCATCCGTTTCAACAATCATCGAAGTAATCCCTATTTTATTAAAGATTTCCCGGTAAGGAAATTCGTGATAGACCTTGTCATTTCCTATCAGTGAACGCATGATGCCCGACAGGATATTAGATGTTCCTGAAGAATAATTCCATACCGTTCCGGGAGCTTTCTGATACGGCACATCTATAGCAACCTTATAACTATCGGCAGAACGGAAGAGCATAATGGTGGCAGTCGAGACATCGCCGTAATTCTCGTCCCACTTTAGCCCACTGTTCATCTGTAATAAGTTGTTGATCGTAATATCTCGCCGGCGATCGCCCAGCCATTGCGGAACGGGAGCGGAAGCCTTAATATTCAATTTTCCTTGCCTGGTCAAAACACCGGCCATTGCATTAATGATGCTTTTGGTCATCGACCATCCCCAGATACGTGTATCAGGCGTAATCCCCAGTTCTTTGGCATATTTTTCCGAGACTAATTCGCCTTTATACAGGACAACAACAGCGGCAGTCCTTTTTTTATACTCTCCGGGAGAATCAAATGCAGCATTAACTGCCATTTTCAGCTTAAGCGTATCAATTTCAGGATAAACTGTATCTTTAATCAGATCGCCATTGGGCCATGCAATATGCCAGACACCATCAGGTTTATATATCGGAAGTCGAATTGCAATTTTTTGTAGGGAATCGGCTGAAAGGTCTCCAACCAGACAACAGCCAAAACCTTCGCGGTAAACAGCAGTTTGTTTGGCCAAGCCCCAAAATGAGGTCGTCACCGACTTACGCTCATAATCGATAACACTTTTTGTATACTTTACAATCGAATAGTTCAGATCGGTTATCTGTACCAACTGAGGGTCTCTTTGGGATACAAAAACAGCGGTTGCCATTGATTTGGCACCATATCCCGATGCAATATAGAGTTTCGGGTACTGCGATTTCGCAATAATGATCAGCACAGCGATCAATACGATTGGAATGACAATTTTACGTCGAAGCATAGCAGAAAAGGTTTAAGGTTACAATGAATTGGTAGAAATATGAATATTGGCAATTTAATAAATCTTTGAATTGCTAAATTCTCTCTTATTAAAATTTTGCTTATCCGGCGCAAAGAGCGAACAATTTTCAATTGAACCACCTGGTTGTGCCGTTTCTATCACTCATTTCTACCCCGGGTTGCATTCCCTTCAGTCATTTACCCGGGGCAATTTATTTTAAACACCTTCAGGGTAAGGATAAAACGTTGTTTATTCATTATCAAATTGCCAAATTGTCTAATTGGCAAATTGTCTAATTTCCTACTCCTCTTCCAATGCTTGTTCCAATTCATCCGTCATTTCGAGGTTATGGTAAACGTTCTGCACGTCTTCATTATCCTCCAGCTCATCGATCATCCGTAGCGCCAGTTTAGCTTCGGCAACAGGCAGACGTTTGTCTACAGTAGGAATCCGCTGTAATTCGGCTTTTTGTGGCTCTATCCCTAACTCTTCAAGTTTCTTATTGAATTTTCCGAAATCTTCCAAGGCAGTAGTTACCGTGATCATATCATCTTCGATTTCGATATCTTCGGCCCCTGCTTCAATAAATTCAAGCTCCAGATCATCCATGTTGATTCCCGCTTTCACAGGAATGGAGAAAACCCCTTTGCGGTCAAATATGAAACTCAGGCAACCTTTTGTCCCGAGACTACCACCCCGTTTGTTAAAGATGCACCGGATATCGGCGACAGTCCTGTTATTATTATCGCTCAGACACTCCACAAAAACGGCTACCCGACCGGCGCCGTATCCTTCTAAAAATATTTCTGAAAGGTCATTTCCATCCTTTTCACCCCTGCTGATCGCCCTGTCAATGTTGTCTTTAGGCATATTCTGCCCTTTGGCATTCAACACAGCAAGCCGCAAACGGGCATTCATTGACGGGTCACTGACACCGCCCTCTTTGACCGCAACAGTAATCTCCTTCGACAACCTGGAGAAAATATTGGATCTTTTGGCGTCAAGCGCCCCTTTCTTCCTTTTGATCTTCGACCACTTACTATGTCCTGACATATTCTGAATTTTACAATGGCCACAAATTTAGCAAAGAATTTTTTGAACCACTAACGACTCAAAAATGTTTTCATAAGTTAATTAATTTGTCGCATAAAAGGACTTAAAATAGCCTTGGTTTAAGTTCATCTTCGGTTGAAAGAACAGTTTCTTTTGGTTTTAATACGATATTCCATTACTTTGCACTACTTTCTCGGAGCAGGTCTCATCGTTGCAGAAATCGAAACTGACCATCCCCGAAAGTTGATTCGTGAAATATTGGATTTTTATTTAGTGCAGAATTTTAATTTGAACTCATTTACGACTTATGTCAAAGGCAATAATCAGCAGGAATAATCTCGATAAAAAATACATCATCACCCATAATCAGGATATCACGGGCAGAGATCTTCTGAAATACATTCAGCAATATTCGCTATTAATTAAGAATAAAGGCATTAAAAAAGTCGGGATTTACTCCGAGAACAGGCTGGAGTGGATTTTTGCTTTTTATGCTGCTCTACAAGAAAACTGCATTGCTGTTCCAATCGACTACATGGCGTCTCCCGAAGATGTAGCCTATATTATTGACGATTGCCAGCCCGAAGTGCTGTTTATCAGCGAAGCCATGGTGGAAACCTTCGCTAAGGTGGGTCTGAAAAGCACCTTCAAACCTGAAATCATCGTGTTCGAAGCGCATCCCCCTGTTTCCGATCAACCAGAAAGCACATGGATTGGCCCTGAAGACGAAGATACTACCGCTGTTATCATCTATACATCCGGCACAACCGGAAGTCCTAAAGGGGTAATGCTTTCGTATACCAATATCATCCAAAATATGATCGCGGTGATCGATGCCAAAATCTTTCATGCCGAAAGCCAGGTTTTGATCCTCCTCCCCTTGCACCATGTTTTTCCGCTTGTCGGATCGCTGATGGTTCCGTTGTATGCGGGTGGAACTTTGGTCGTCTCC
>JANYLE010000471.1 GCA_025363795.1 Mariniphaga sp.
GCCAATTCCCCGAAAACAAT
This sequence comes from Mariniphaga sp., assembly GCA_025363795.1. Classification (GTDB taxonomy): domain Bacteria; phylum Bacteroidota; class Bacteroidia; order Bacteroidales; family Prolixibacteraceae; genus JAAFHB01. The sequence goes on from JANYLE010000471.1 coordinate 21, forward strand.
ATGTAATATAGTGATAAGCAGGAAAGCGATTGGTAATGCGATGCTGTGTGCCAATTCAGGAGTGATTTCAATACTCTTTAATGGTTTTGTATGCACTTCCCCAGAGAATCTTTCTATGGCATTTTTAAATAATCTTTCTTCAACGCATCGTTCCCAAGCTTCTCTAAGTAGTCCATACCAACCTTTAACTTGCATATTATATTCTTCTTCATTACCTTCTTTCTCAAGTTTTTTTAATCGAACTAATGCATTTCGTAAAAATCCTATCCTATCCTTAACTTTTTGTGCTACCCAAGGTAAGTCAGGCCTAACAATCCCGACAGAATCACCGATTCTCCTTATGGTAGTCAATGTTATTGGTATGTCGCCCATACTTGAAGCTAAGTGAGTTAATTTTGAAAAAAATGCTATATCGTGTGTAAATATTATAACCTGCTTTGATGCGGATAATTTCACTAATCTTTCTGCAATTACAGCTCTCCTTTGATGGTCGAGTGAATTAACGGGGTCATCAAAAATTACCCCTCTATTGTTTGGATTAAGTTGCACTTCTGTAAGAAAGTCAGCTAATGAAATTGCATGTTGTTCACCCTCACTTAAAATTTGACTTGCTGTTTTATGGGCAATCAATAGTTTTCTGAATGTTTTGAGTTTGTTATTTTGCTGTTCAATCTCAACAAATGGAGGTGCTTTTAAATAACGACATTCTGATTTAAATGTTTCTTTGTATTTAATTGTGATATGTTGGTTGAATAAGGTTCCTTGGAAAGTTGTAAGTGAATTAGTGCGGAAAGCGGATAAAGAGTTTTCAGCAGCAAAGGCCCATTTGTAGCTTGCAATGAATGTTGAAATTTGGGGCAAAAGCTTTGATAACAAGCTTTTATCCGTTAAGTAACTCAATTGAATATTTCGTGTAGCAATTTCCTGATCAGGTTTTTTTGCAAACAGAGCATCAATTTCTTTCTTGACGTGCGAGGTAATTCTTTCGAACTCATTTGTATTTGCGGTAAATTGACTAACAGGTAATTGCTTATTCAGATTTTCTAAATTCTTAATGATGTTGTCTCTGACCAATCCTGATGCGGCAACTAATTCTTTCCATTTAGCAGTTAATGCTGGATCTAATTTATTCAAATATCCAAACGGGGTGGTAGATTCATCGAATTTTACTCTATTATGCCTCTTGAGCTCATTTATTGCATCGTTTATGTTTTGCTTGGTTTTGTTGAATTCACTTTCAGCATGACTTTTTAGAAGCTGCCAATACGTATTAATTAAAGTAGTTTCTTCCTCTGATAGCTGTTGTAAACAAAAAATACAACGGTCACTATCAGTAGGATATTTTTCTTCCATTCCTCTTTGCTGATCAATGTTGGTAGTGTAATTCTTAGCTGCAAGAATAAAGTCTCGCCATGGCTGGCTGCCAATTTGATCTATCGAATACTGTTCTAAACTTTTTATACCTTCAGCATTTGAAACTGTTTGTAATTTGTGGTATGTGTTTATTAAATCAAAATAGAAATCAATCTTATCTTTTGTAAGAAAGTTTAGTATTGCTTGTTGTTGTTGCTTAAAATCAGAAAGCTCTCTTTGCAGTTTTTCAAAACCTGTAATCTGTTCTTGAATATTAAGGGCTTTTAATTGACCAATTTTGGTTTTTACTTCCTCTAAAAGCGAGTTATCTGTTGCTGTAAAATCACCTAATTTTTTTAATGTAATCTCGTTTGTTTGAGCACTAAGGGATTGGATAAAATACTTAAACTCATTCTCATTCTGAAAATGAATAGTAAAGTTGTTTTGAGGTCTTGCTTCCAAAATTTCAGAATTTAGTCTTGCTTTAAGTACTTCAAATAATTGCAGCACCTTTTCGAAAAAGTCAAAACCTTTGGGTGTGAAATTTAGTTGATTATCATTGTCAAGATGAACTTTTACACTTTGAGAATCAAAAACATCAAACCTCGAAAATTCAAAACTATTTTTGGCCGAGGCGGCCGGCACGGCGGCCGCGCGCAAGCAGCACGCCGAGCGCAATGCCAAAGCAGCACGGGATTTTGAAGTCGGCGCCTCCGAGCGTGCGCGTCGCGCGGCAAGCGAGAAAAAGCGGGCCAACGAGCGCATCACCGCGCGCGCGCGCAAGGATGCAGATGAAAAAAGGCGCAGTGCCGAGCGCATTGAGAACGCGCGTGCGCATGAGGCCAAGGTGCAGGAAGTGTTCAAGCGTGCCCAGGAGCGGGAGGCGCGTGCACGCGAAAACGCCACGCGCGCAAGGGCGGGAAAATCATGAATCGTGGACGCCGGGGCGGTGCGGCATCTGGGCGTTTCTGATGTGCGCACATGGTTTGCCGGTTCGTCGGCAAG
>JANYLE010000478.1 GCA_025363795.1 Mariniphaga sp.
TTCTGCTTGTCCCGGGTGAAAATGCACATTTTGATGTGAATACGTCTGAAATGACCCGAAGCAAAGTCAACACCGAAATTTATACTTCATGGAAAGACGGACTAATCACGTTCAGAAATGAAAAGCTCAAGGATATTGCCCGTAAGATCGAACGGTGGTACAATGTTGAGGTGATTATAAAAAACCCGAAGCTGGGCGAAGAGGCTTATATGGGCACGATAATGAAAAACAAACCGATTGATCAGATTCTTGAAGTACTTCAGTTAACCTCTTCTTTAAAGTTTAAAATTATAACCAGGCCGGATAAACCTACGCTTATATATTGGGAATAAGAATGATGCGAATTAGACTATAAAAACCAGATTATTAACAAAAGACTTAAAGTATGAAGAATAACACAACCTGATAAATGAAAAAATCAGCCCGAAAATACTGGACATATTTTCAGACTGATCGTCTTAACCGGAACAATAAATGACCGGTTTGCAAATGATAAATAAAACCTTCGGTTAAAGGATTAATTATTCACCAAAATCATTTCAAATTTATGAAAAAAAACAAAGGTTATATCCCGTTACTATGGGATATAAGAAAATTTTTGCGAATTATGAAAATAGCTGCAATACTAGTGTTGATTTTGAGTTTCCATTCGTTCGCTAATTCGTATGGACAAACGACAAAGATCAACCTGTCAATGGAGAACGCCACTTTTAAAGAAGTCATTGAGCGTTTGGAAAAAGAGAGTGGGTTTTATGTGGTCATTAAATATGATGAGAATATTCTGGATAAGAAAGTTGATGTCAATTTTACAAATGCCACTGTTTCTGATGTGCTGGATGATTTATTGAAAGACACAGGATTGGGATATAAAATAATCGACAAATATATTGCCATCAGTTCATTAAATGAATCAAAAGCTGCAAGCCAACAACAGAAAACCGTAAAAGGGAAAGTATCCGATCAAACCGGGGCAACACTTCCCGGAGCTTCGGTTGTTGTTAAAGGGACGACTAACGGCACAATCACCAATAATGATGGTAACTATTCTCTTTCAAATATTCCCGAAAATGCGACGTTACAGTTTTCCTTTGTTGGAATGAAAACGCAGGAAGTAAAAGTCGCAAACCAATCGTCAATTAATGTATCTCTTGCTGAAGAATCAGTTGGAATAGAAGAGGTTGTTGCTATTGGTTATGGAACCCGTCAGCGGAAAAGTATTGTTGGTGCAGTCGATCAGATTGGAGCGAAAGTTTTGGAAGGTCGCCCTGTTAGCAATGCAATGCAGGCACTTCAGGGAGCTTCTGCCAACCTTATTATTCAGCAGAAGAGCATGAACCCCAACGATAACAGCATGAATATTAATATTCGTGGGGTTAGTACCATGAATAATAACGATCCGCTTGTGGTTATTGACGGATTGATTGCTGAAATGGAAAGCCTTAACAAGCTGAATCCTGCAGATATTGAGAATATCTCGGTATTGAAAGATGCCGGTAGTGCAGCCATCTATGGATCGCGTTCATCAAACGGGGTAATTCTTGTTACTACGAAAAAAGGGTCAAAAAACAACAAACCTGTCGTTCGTTTCAACTCCATGCTTGGAATGCAGAATCCGGAGGTGATGTTCACTCCTGTTAAAGGATATGAAAATGCAATTCTTAAAAACCAGTCGCTGATTAACTCAGGTTCATCTCCGATCTATTCACCTGCACAAATTCGTGATTTTCAAACCCACGGGGATGGAGAATGGTTTTTGAATGATATTCTGAAATCTGCACCTCAGCAAACCTACAATGCGAGCATATCGGGTGGAAATGAAACCTCTACTTATATGATCTCTGCCGGCTACTACAATCAGGAAAGCAATTTTGTAGGTGGATACGGTTTGGAACGGTATAATTTCCGTACGAACCTGGTTAATGAATACGGCAAATTGAAAGTCAGCGCCTTGATGGCCTATAACCGGAGCATGCAAAATGCACCTAATTCAAGTACCGGAAATTTAATTGTCGACGGAGCTCGTATCCCTACCTATTATCAATACAAAATGAAGGCAGATAATGGTCATTATCTGACAAATGATGTATTATCCGAGTTTAACCCTTTAGGACTTCTCGAAGCCGGTGGTTACCAGAAAAAGGATGAAGATAATTTTGTTGGTAGCCTTAACGGTGAATTTAAGATTACCAAAGGGTTGACTGCAAAAGCGATTCTGGGTCTGGATTTAAGTGCGAATCACAGATTAATCAGGAGTCTGGAAGTTCCTTTTTATGCCAGTGAAACCGCAACAGTTCCAAGTTCATTTGCCAACAGCACCCGGAATACGGAAGACTATAACGAAAAGAAGTACATACTGAACACCCAATTTTTATTGGACTACGACCGTACTTTTAACAACGACCATCATGTTTCTGGATTGCTCGGAACTTCGAATGAATCGTATACAAGGCAGGCCAATGAAATCAAGAAGAAGTACACCGACAGGGATTTAGGTCTTCCTGAATCAGATACGGAACTTGATCCTACCAGCTACAATACGCCCCAGGAGACACAGCAAAGAAGTATCTATTCGGTATTCGGACGTGCAGGTTATTCTTACAAGGAAAAATATTTTAGTGAATTCAGTTTCCGATACGATGGTTCCTCCAAGTTTGCCGAGAAGTTCCGCTTGGGATTTTTCCCCTCTGTTTCCTTAGGTTGGAGAATGTCTGAAGAGAACTTTATGGCGGATTACAAACAAAAATTTGGTGATCTAAAACTGAGAGGTTCTTACGGTGTATTGGGAAATCAGAATGTTGATGATTATTCCTATTTCACAACCTATTCTGTTTATACCAATACTTACGGGTTCAACAATAATGCCGTTTCAGGAACTGGGTTTAACTTCGGGAACAGTGAACTTCAATGGGAGCAATCAGCCAACTTCAATGTTGGTCTCGACGCCTCATTCTTTCAAAACAAGTTCTACGTCTCATTAGACTACTTCAACAAAGTCACCTCACAGATCTTACTTACACCTGTTGTTCCTTCTGTTTTCGGTGGCGCAGTGGCAAGAGAGAATGCAGGGAAAATGAAGAACCAGGGATGGGAAGCAACATTAGGATATCGTGCAAAAACAGGAGCATTCAATCACAACTTAAGCTTCAATATTGCCGACTCTAAAAATGAAGTAACTGATTTTGGGGGAAATGAGCAGATCAACTCAAGTGACCAGATGTTGAAGATCATCAGGGAAGGCCAGGCTTTAGGATCTTATTTCGGATATAAAACCGATGGTTATTTCCAAAGCTATGCACAGATCGAGAATAGTGCTTTACCAGTTGGAGCTACCGTTCAGCCGGGTGATGTAAAGTATAAAGATACCAACGCCGATGGTGTAATTGATGATAAAGACCGTCAGATTTTAGGGAATGCATTTCCAAGATATACTTTTGGTTTGAACTACGCTTTGACCTGGAAAGGTTTCGATTTTAACATGTTGGTTCAGGGTATCGGTAAACGCGATATGTTTTTACGTGGCGAATTGGTTGAGCCATTTCACTCCAACTACTCCTACGTGATGTATACACATCAGCTGGACTTCTGGACACCAACCAATCCCGATGCAAGATGGCCTCGTTTGTCGGCTCCGGGATCGGCTTCGAATACCAACAATTTTCAGAAGAGTTCGGATATTTACATCTTTAATGCCGCTTACCTGAGGCTAAAAAACATTCAGGTTGGCTATACCATTCCCAACCAGATCACATCAAAAATCGGGATACAGAAATTGCGGTTTAGCGTGAATGCCCAAAACTTGTTCACGCTTGCTAAATTATCATTTATCGATCCTGAATCTACAGAGTTCGGAAGTAACATGGGTGGTACAGGCGGCGCGGGAGCAAACAGCGGACGTAATTATCCAACATTGAGGTACTACGGATTTGGTTTAGATTTAGAATTTTAAAAAAGAATCATCATGAAGAAGAGATTTCTAAAATATAGTGTAGCTATTGCTGGTGTCATTCTGATCATGTTTACTTCGTGTAACAAGTTGGATCTTACACCAACCAATAAATTTACCGAAGGGAACTATTGGACTTCACCCGAAAAAGCCAATATGGTTTTGAATATGGCCTACAGTCAGATGTCAAATAACGATTATTTCTTTAGTACGGAAGCTTTATCCGACAACCTGTATGAAGGTCGGGGTTCAAGCAGTGAAAAGGCAATATCTTCAGGTCAGGCTGATGCTTCAAATGGTCGGTTTGCAAATGAATGGAGCAGTTGTTACCAGGGAATTAAGACCTGTCATATTTTCCTTGCTAATGTAGACCGGGTCGCTGGTATGGATGAAGCGTTAAAAACCAGGATGAAGGCGGAAGCCCGTTTTATCAGGGCTTACCTGTTTTTCAGATTAACAACCTGGTACGGCGATGTCCTTTTGTTCGATCACGATCTTACTTTATCTGAATCGAAAACAATTGCCCGGACCTCCCAGGCAGAAGTTTTGGCTTTTGTCCGTTCAGAAATGGATGCAGTAACGGCGGCTCTACCTGCAAAGGAAAAATATGCCGAGGCTGACAAAGGACGAATCACTTCGGGGGCTGCTGTCGCATTAAAAGCCAGGACCTATCTTTACAGCAACGACTGGGCTAATGTAGTGGCCACCAGTGAAAAACTGATTGGCAAAGCTGACTATGGCACTTATTCCTTATTCTCATCCTACGAAGGCATTTTCCTTCCCGAAAATGAGTACAATAATGAAGTGATTTTGGATCTTGGCTATGTTCCTTCTTTACGGACATGGGGAAACTATTACGATTATGCCCCTTTATCGGTTGGTGCGAGGGTTAACGCGCTTGCTCCAACACAGGAATTGGTTGACGATTATATCATGTTAAACGGTCAACCCATTAATGGTTCAGGTTCCGGTTACAGCGAAACTACCCCTTATAAAGATCGTGATCCAAGGTTAACTGCAACAGTGGTATATCACCAATTCCCATGGAAAAAACCGGATGGTTCTATCCAGATCATTTATACAAAACCAGGTACTGCACCGAACGAAACAGCTGCCGTTGACGAATATAAAGGACAAGGTACGAACTCCACCTCAACAGGTTATTACATGAGGAAATACTACGATCCTACATCATTGGCAAGTTTCACTTCAGGATTGAATCTTATCCTGATCCGTTATGCGGATGTACTTTTAATGTATGCTGAGGCAAAAAATGAATTGGGACAGATGAATGAAACGATCTGGAACCAGACCATTAAAGCACTCCGCGCCCGTGCAGGTTTTACCGATCCGGCAGCTTTGGTTTATAATGCTGCATGGAGTAAGGCCGATCTGACAACCATCATTCATCGCGAACGTCGCTGTGAACTGGCGCTTGAAGGATTAAGGATTCACGATATCCGCCGCTGGAAAACCGCAGAGACTGTTCTTAACGTCTTTCCTCATGGTGCAAAATTTGGTGATGCCGGAATTGATAACGGATATATCCGCCTTGATAAAAGATCTTTCAATAAAAACAGAGACTACCTGTGGGCAGTCCCTCAGTCTGAGAAAGATATCAACCCTAATTTGACTCAGAATCAGGGTTATTAAAGGTGTTCAGTTCAAAAAGACAGTGTTATAAAAATCAGAAAATATAATAGATAGTTATTATGAAAACAATACTAGTTAAACTTACAATATTCGTATCAATACTTCTTGCATTCGTAGGCTGTAAAAAGGATGAAGGATTAAGAGATACAAGAGTTTCCGCGGTTACCGCATTTTACGAACCTGCTGATTCGAAATCAATTGTTTTACAAAGCTCTGCTTCTGCCACCCTTTATTTTGAATGGGAAGCGGCCAAGGCCGAGGACAGTGGCATGGTTTTATACGAAATAGCCTTTGACAAAGTAGGAGGTGATTTTTCAAATCCGGTTTATAAAATGGCATCCGACAATAACGGAGCGTATAACCATGCAACGATCTCACACAAGCAATTGAATAAAATTGCCGGGGCAGCCGGAATTGAATCTTCTGCTACAGGGAAACTGATCTGGACCATTATCTCTTCAAAGGGAATCAACGAGATGAAATCTGCAGAATCACGGACAATTGAATTGACCCGTTTGGCAGGCTTTGCCGATGTTCCTTACGATGTATATGTTACAGGTGAAGGTTCTGAAGGAGGCACTGATCTTTCGAAAGCAAGTTTAATGAAATCAACTGCAGCCGGAGAATTTGAAGTCTATACAAAGTTAACAACTGGAAAAGCTTACAATTTCACCGATGCGAAAGTCGGAACACCCCGCAAATTCTTTGTTGACAACGGAAAACTGAAAGAAGGTACAACAACAAATACAGTTGCCAAAACTGGCGTTTATCGCATCCGACTTGATTTTAATGTTGGTTCGGTTGTCTACACCGAAATAACTGATATGCAGATATTCTTCTGTCCTACCAATTCATTTCTTTTCTCTCTGGACTATATTGCAGGCGGTGTATGGAAAGCCGCAAGTAAACCAATCACTTTCAAAACAGAATCATGGGGTAAGGATGAACGTTACAAAATTAAAATGACTACATTGACCAGTGACGGAGTAACAGTGGCAGAGTGGTGGGGAACACCAAATACAGACAGCAGGCCTAATAGTTCCAGTCCGGCTTCTTACTACTATTTGTTCCCGGTAAATGACAGTCAATGGGATGGCAAATTCAAATTTGCATCCGAAATAGATGGCAGCTTATCTGATGTAACCGTCTCTTTAAAGGCAGACGGCGCTTATACCCACGAAATAAAAAAAGTGGGTAACCAATAAATTGTTTTTTAATCAGAAGGGCAGGCAGTTGGCCTGCCCTTTTTTGATAAATATATCCGTAATAATCAAAAGTTATGAAGATGTGTTATTTTTTCCTGATTTCAGGTCTGGCCTTATTGCAGTCATGCAGTAAGAAAGAAGAACCAATCAACAATACGGTCGAACCGTATACGATAAATTGGAATACTGCAGCCGACAGTAGCAGCAACACCCTTATCTATTCATTCTGGAATGCTGCCGGCAATTACTTCAACGATAACAACAACGGTCTGCAAACTTTTAATTACTGGCCTCAGGCGCATGCTCTTGATGTGGTGGTCGATGCTTATCTTAGAACTAATGATAACAAGTACAGGACAACCATGAATGAATGGTACGACGGCGTTAAAGTGAAGAATGGTAACACTTTTTACAATGTGTATTACGACGATATGGAGTGGATCGCGCTTGCAATGCTTCGTACCTACGGCGCAACACAGGATGAAAAATTCAAAACTGCTTCAATAGATATCTGGAAAGATATTCAAACAGGATGGAACACTAATGCCGGTGGGGGAATCTCCTGGAAGAAGGACCAACTTTATAGCAAAAACGCGTGTTCAAATGGCCCGGCTTGCATTCTGGCTGCCCGCTTATACCAGCAATTCGGGGATGTAAAAGACAAGGATTGGGCGCTTAAAATATACAACTGGGAGAAAGAAGTTTTATTCAATCCTTCAAATGGTGCTGTCGCTGACAATATCGACAGCAGAACCGGTGTAGTCAATAGTTCATGGATATTTACCTATAATCAAGGGACTTTTATGGGATCAGCCATTGAATTATACAAGATTACCGGAGAAAAAGGATACCTTAACGATGCAATAAAAGCTGCTGATTATACACTCAACAGCCTCGTTGACAGTAATGACCGGTTGATTAAAAGTGAAGGAACGGGTGATGGCGGGCTATTCAAAGGAATATTTGTCCGGTACTTTGTTCAGCTGATTTTAAATCCTGATCTTGATGCTGCAACGAAAAAACGTTATACGACATTTATAAAATTGAACGGTGAAACCTTATGGCGAACCGGAACCAACAAACAACTGGTGCTTTTTGGCACTTACTGGAAAACCAAACCGGAATCAGTTACCGGGCTTCCTGAACAATTAAGCGGGAGCATGTTAATCGAAGCGATGGCTTTATTAAATAAGTAGAAATTGTGAAAAGAAACTTAAACTTTCTGGTCAGTTTGATCGTAATTTGCTTTTTCAATTATTCCTGTTCGGCAGCTGAAAAGGGAAATCAAAACATTAGCCGGGCCGACATGACCTTAACCCAGATTAAAGCTCTTTACCAGGCAGGCCGGGCAAATTTATTCAACGAGAATTATCCTAATGACGCGAAAGAGGAGGTTACCTACCTCGCAACCCAGGATAGTTCCGTTCATAACAAGTTCGCTTACCTGTGGCCAACTTCCGGGGTATTATCTGGTGTTAATACGTTGCTGAAAATTACGAAAGACAAGAAATACGCCACTTATCTGAATGAATCCATTATCCCGGGGATCGAAACCTATTTCGACAATACCCGTTCTCCGGCATGTTACCAATCCTACATCGCCGATGCCGGACTTTCCGATCGTTTTTACGACGACAATGTTTGGCTTGGCATCGATTTCCTGGAGTCCTATCATTTGACAGGCAACAAGCATTATCTGGACAAATCAATAGAAACATGGAAGTTCATTATCAGTGGTTGGTCCGAAGAACAGGATGGCGGAATCTTCTGGTGCGAACAAAAGAAGCATTCAAAAAACACCTGTTCCAATGCCCCCTCTGCCGTGTTGGCACTCCAGCTTTTTGAAACTACAAAAGACAGCCTTTATTTTAATTGGGGACAAAAAATCTATGACTGGACAAAATCAAAGTTACAGGACCCTGCCGATTATCTTTATTTCGATAATATATCCTTATCAGGAAAAATAGGCAAAGCAAAATATGCGTATAACAGTGGTCAAATGCTGCAGGCTGCGGCACTTTTATATAAGCTTACCGGGAAGGAAGTTTACCTGACTGATGCGCACAATATAGCCAAATCGGGTATCGCTTATTTTACTGAGGATTTTGTTACTCCTGAAGGGAAGGATATCAGGTTATTCAGAAACAGAGGTAATTGGTTTGTGGCAATAATGCTCAGAGGATACACCGAATTGTATGCCGTGGATAAAAATATTGAATATCTTCGCATTTTCCGGGACAACCTGGATTATGTATGGAAACATGCCCGATACGACAAAGGTCTTTTTACAAAGGACTGGAGCGGCGAGGACAAAGGATTGAAGCCTAAATGGTTGTTGGATCAGGCTGCCATGGTGGAGATGTACG
>JANYLE010000030.1 GCA_025363795.1 Mariniphaga sp.
GTTTCAGAGGCGAGCACACGACCTTTCTCACGTAGGGAGGGATCCCAAACGGTATCAATGATTTCAATTTTGTCCGATTTAATCGACTCAATCAGCTCTCTGGTACCGTCATCACTATCACCAACTGCTACAATAAATTTATCGCAGACTGGCAAAATTGATGTAATAGCTTCAACTATAGGGTAATCAAATTTTACTGCGTTTTTAACAAAACTATAACCGCAAACTTTCATTATTCTGGTGTAATCCCATTTAAACTGGGAAATTTATACTTCAAATCCGGCTACACCATTGAAATCGAGTGTTGCAAAATAGTCTTCAAGTGTCTCTGCTCTGCGGATCTGAACAACTTCTCCATTTTCACGAAGTAATAATTCAGCAGAACGAAGTTTCCCGTTGTAATTAAATCCCATTGAATGACCATGTGCACCGGTATCATGAATAACAACAATGTCGCCAGGGGCTAACTTCGGCAATACCCTGTTAATGGCAAATTTGTCGTTGTTTTCACATAACGATCCGGTCACATCATACATGATTTTTGTTGCAGAATCTTCTTTGCCAGGTACGGAAATGTGATGATAGGAACCATAAAGTGCCGGCCGCATCAAATTAGCCATGCTGGCGTCAAGCCCCGCGTATTTTTTATAGGTGTTTTTGATATGAAGCACTTTGCTAACTAGACAACCGAAAGGTCCGGTGATAGCACGCCCCGATTCAAAGTAAATCTTAATCGGCTTCAAACCGTTGCCAGTGATGTATTTATCGTAGCAATCTTTTATACTCTGACTCATTTTCTCCAGATCAACTTCAACCTGGTCTGGTTTATAGGGAATCCCTATTCCTCCGCCCAGGTTGGCAAATTCGAAGTTGATGTTGAGTTTCTTTGAAAGATCGGCAATCAATTCGAAGAGTATCTGAGCTGTTCCGCCAAAGTAGTTTGGATCGAGTTCGTTGGAAGCCACCATGGTGTGAATTCCAAAACGTTTTACTCCTTTATCGATGAGCATTTGGTAGCCTTCGAAAAGCTGACTTCGTGTAAAACCGTATTTCGCTTCTTCAGGATGCCCGATAATAGCGTTTCCTTCTTTCAGTGAACCGGGATTGTAGCGAAAGCAAACAAGTTCCGGAAGACCAACATTTTCATCAAGGTATTGTATGTGAGCAATATCGTCAAGGTTGATGATCGCTCCCAACTCAATCGCTTTTTTATATTCGTAAGCAGGGGTATCATTCGAGGTGAACATGATCTCATCGCCTCGCATTCCGATTTTTTCAGCCAGCTCAAGTTCAGCGATTGAACTACAGTCGATTCCGAATCCTTCATTGCGGAGAATCTTCATCAAATATGGATTTGGGGCTGCTTTAATTGCATAATACTCTTTAAACCCTTTATTCCATGAAAATGCCTTTACAAACCTTTTGGCATATGTGCGAATCCCCTTTTCATCGTAAATGTGAAACGGCGTTGGATATTTTTCAATTATTTTCTCTAATGCTTCTTTCGTAAAAGGAAGTTTCTTTTCAGTCATAATATTAAAAATTAAAGCGCGGCAAAATTACTAAAATTAAGCTTATTAATTCATCCTGATTGATAAAACCTCCAAGGTGTTCATTAAAAAGATACTGGATCTTTTTCTGATGATAAAATCAATCCTAAATTGAGTTGAATAGTTCTAATGTATAGATTATTAAATATTTGATTCGTATTAATCTAATTACTTACCAACAAATTAAAAGGCAATAAGGTTTTCTTCGGAGTCGATTCAAATCTTCCGGAAAGCTGTAAAGTATGAAACGGCATAAGGGTAAATACAAGAAGAGGCCGGAAATTACTTCCGGCCTCTTCTTGTAACAATCAAATTTCCTGCTTATTGCGGGAATGTTTTGAAAATCATCTGCACAATATTGTTCAGATTTGCTTCCCTGGTTTCCGTACGCGGATTTACCAATCCTTCAGCGACGCCTTCCCAGATTAGTTTCTTATCCTGAACATCAATAACATCGATGAAAATTGTTCCCTCAATCGATTTATTCACATCGACATAAGTGTTTGAATGCCCCCATCCGCGGTAATACATGAATGGTCCGCCGAAGTTATCTGTGGTTGCAGTTGCCGTATAATGAGTTCGACCTTTCAAGAATGCATTCACCAGAAGATCGGGAGTTGCAGCAAGCTGGAATCCTTTTGCTTCCATTTCCTTGGTGATCGCCTCTTTCAACCGGCGACGATTCAGATCATTCAATGTTACTTTGTCAACCTCTTTGCTGAAATTGAATGTTTTGTATTTCGTGAAATCTGCTTTACGGTCGTAGTCGGTACTTACCCTTATCCCGCTACAACCGGCCATAATAATCAGCAATATGACCGGGAAAAACACTTTTAAAAAATTAGTTTTCATGGCGTCAAAAATTTAATTAAACATTATATTTGAATCTTTATTCTTTTCCAGTTTTTATTAAGGATCTTATTTAGAGTTATATTGCTTGTTTACCTAAATATACCTATTAATCATTTATCGCTGTCTGCCGGAACTTCTTTCCGTTTTTGAAGCAGCTTTTTCATGTGATGCTCGTCTGTTGGGCGAAGTTGCATTAGCTTCCCTTCGTATTGATCTGGCAGATTGCCTTGCTGAAGATGACGGTACTCTCTGTGAAGAGTATGAGCGTTGAGGTTGAGAATTTTCTCTGACAGAAGATCTTCCTGTTTGTCCTGCTGCTGCAGATCTTTGGGCTGCCGGCCTTTGTTGTTCCACAGATCTGTTCCTTCCAAATTGAGATGAGTTTGGCTGACGGGTTGTTGATGAATTGTACTCAACGGGTCTGTCATAGTTTCTCCCATTTGTTTGCGGGCGAACATAGGTTCTGTTATCCAATGAAGATCCCCGTCCGTTACCCCTTCCATTAAATGTCCCACGTGTTCCGGAGCCTGGCCTTGAATAGGACCCCTCACCTTGCCTGTTAATCCCAGTATTGCCTCTTCTACCTGATCCTGATAAGTTCGTATTTGGTTGACGGACAATATTATTACCTCTCTGGTGATCGATTCCTCTGAGGGTCGAATTATTTACTCTCGGATTGTTGACAACGTTGGCTTCTATTGATCTGTAAAACCCATGATGTGGAACCGGACGATTCATTTGTTCGTAACGCCTTACGTAGTGATTTTCATAGTAATTGTAATAATTATATGAAAGGTGTGGAAACAATGTCGGATGGTAATAAGTCTGCCAATGAATGAAATGGAAGGATGGAAGCCCTATGAAAACAACATTGCCAAAATGATTTCTGTAAAACCCTGTATGATAATAAACGGGATATGGACGCCAGACCGGGTCGGTATACCAGTAGGGATATCCAAACCAATAAGGATAACTATTGATCACTCTTACTTCCACAACTGGATCTGAGGATTCATCGTTATTCCTTGCATTGTTAGTCTCTCTGGCAAACTTTTCCGAAGCATCCAGCATTTCATTGTAAGCCTCAGGGTCGCTCTCTATCTGAGCTTTATAAGCATCCAGATCCTCCTTGTTTTGCCTGGCAAGATCCTGTGAAATTTGTTCAAGTTGACCCACTACCCAGTCAGGATCCTCAAGGTAAACGGTACCAAGAAGTGCTGTAAAATCCTTATCCTCAACTAAAATTGATACAATTTCGGGGTAGGCCAGCAAAGCACTCACACTTTCACGGGTTTGTGGATTATAGGGTTCGAGGTATTCCTTGAATGCCCTGTCGATTTCGTTATTTAACTGGTCAATACGAAGAAGTACATCGAAATACATCCGTGCATTTTTTTTCGCTGTTTCATGAATATCTACCGGGTAGTTCGATACAATACGATCCACTTCCGATTCAGAAGGTTTCTCACCACTGACCAATTCCGAGATCAGATTCGGGTAACGTGCCAGGTCGTAAAATGCAGTCTGTGCATCGCGGTCGTAATCCTGGATAATCAACTTGAATTGATTCTGTGATCTCTTTTGCAATTCTTCTAATTTATCAAGGACTTCAGGTGTTTGGGCAACCTGGAGGATATGATTCTGTATTTTCTCATCATAACCCGCAATATTTTTTTGCTGGGTCCTCGACAATGCCAACGATCCAGCTGGCACATCTTCCGTAATCGTCGCTCCTGCCCCCACCCAAGCGCGGTCACCGACTTTTACGGGTGCGACTAACTGCGTATCACTTCCAATAAAAACTTCGTTCCCAATAATCGTTTGGTATTTATGAAAACCATCATAGTTGCACGTAATCGTACCCGCACCAATATTCGAA
>JANYLE010000032.1 GCA_025363795.1 Mariniphaga sp.
TTATCCGGTGAATCCGGCGAACGGAGAATATGTGATTGGCACGCCCTTGTCAGACAAAACTGAACTTTCGCTGTTCAATGGAAAACACTTTGTTGTAAAGGCAGATGCCCTCAGTGATAAAAATATCTATATTCAGAGAGCAACACTCAACGGGCAAACCTACAACAAGTCCTTTATTAAACATGCTGATATTATGCGGGGAGGAGAACTGGTGTTTTACATGGGAGATACACCTTCTGCCCAATGGGGTACTCAGAAGGAAGATCTTCCAGATTAAGTGATTCAATTAATTTGCACCGGGTAATAGCGCCCGGGGATTAATTTGAAATTTAGGTACGTTAAAGTACTGTTCCTATTTTCACCATTAATCGGAGGAAGTTTGCATTTTAGAATTAGTACTTAAAATCCAAAGAATATTGAACCCGGTTTTGGTGTACACTTATAACTTTCGATCAAACCGTAATATCCATGAGGCAGTTGGAAGCGGCTTACAGCAGCATCGATCATCAGGCTGGGGTTTCGTTCTCCCTTTATAAACACAGATAAAATGAGCAGAAGTACATTAAGAGATACTATTTCCATTCAATTTTTACCGGTTCAATATTGATAGGTTGTATTTTAAAATATTGAAATTCCTCTTCACTTTTCTCTTTTTCAGGATTAAGGACATTTCCGTTCCATGAAACATTCCTGTATTCCGATGGAATCCGGATAACAAAGATACCCTTATTGCCAGGAATAATTTTTAGTGTCTTTTTTTCACTATCAAGTTGTACATCATCTATCCAACCGGTTGCTGACACAATTCCGATACCTGTGTTCTGATTGGACAATATAAATGCTTCCCGGGTGTCATCCGGCCGGTTGAACTGGAAAGGGAAATGAATCATATCGGGATCCATTGAATAGGCATGGTTCAAAACACCCAGACAATTTTTTGTTTTTAGGCTTACGCTGACAGGAGCATTACAAGCCGAAGCACTGAAAGCAATAACCTGTCCTGCACCTTTTTCCCGATTAACCTGCGTGTAAACTTCGGGAGAAGAACCAATGGTGCCGGAAATCTCAATTGGCAGATTTATGATGTAGGGCAGCACTTTTTTGCTTTTTACCACCAAAGAGCCAGCCCTTAGCCGTTGTTCCGGTTTCATCATTTTCAGGTTTCCCCAAAATCCATGACCTCCAACCAGGGTTGTGTTTACATTGTAATGCTGTGCAAAAAACGGGTATTCATTTTGTGGATATACTGCCTGCGTAAACAACTCGGATGGGATAATCCCGGCATACTGATTGATAACCGTGCGCATCGATTTGGTTCGATAAGTGCTGTAATCATTGTATCCGGAAGCGCCATTGTTCATCCAGAAAAACTTTCCTTCCTGAAGCGGCATCAGACCAATGATGCAACGTTCTTTTTCGGTGAGATCGATTTCTACCACTACATCCGGATTGTATTCCCTTAATTCTTTCATCGCACGGGTCACATAAAAAGGTAACAGAAAGGCATAACGGTCTCTGATTTCCTGTTTTGAAAAAGTGGAATTGCCGTGATTCAAATCGGGCAATGTACTGTCGAACGTATTAATAGCATCCCATTTGAAAAAGCAGATACCCTGATCGACAAGTCTTTTGCAGTCGTTCACAAACAAGTCGTAGAAACCACTCACAAAATCGAAAGCTGGATAACCCCACTGTGCTTTGATAGTAGTGCCGCTTTCATCACGAATCACCCATTCCGGATGCTGAATAAATCGCTCAGCCAAAGAATCAATTCCCATTGGCGATAACCAAGCCCCGGGAATGATATTGTTCTTTTTCATTTCGGCAATTAATGGTGCAAAACCATTGGGCAGACGGGTTTTATGAGGTTGCCAGTCACCGAAGGCCTGTTCCCAGCCATCATCAAGCACAAACAGATCAACCTTTAGCTCGGCTGCATTGCGGATCTCTTCCAGAATTCGGCTTTCTGTAAAAATTTCGCGCAATCCTGTTTTGTTATTCACATCGCGCTGCATTCCCCAGGTATTATAATAGTAATGACTTTTGCGGGATGCCGGATTCTCGGTTATCTGGGACCAGAGATATTGATGGATAGCAGGTTTTATTTCAGATTCGTTTTTAAAAAAAGAGGAGCTAGCCCAAACTGTTTCATAAGGATGTCCGGCATCGATCTTTTCTCCGTCAAGGTATCCGCCCCTCAATTGATTGAGTGAGATCACAAGCGATTCTGTTGTTTTTATGCTTTTCAAACCCAGGAACCAAAAATCATTGTCGGAGACAACTAAGCCCGATTTGCCTTCAACACCTTGCTGCTGATCGTTCGCAATACCTGCTGATTGACTTTTGGCTTTGGCTTGTGCATGCTCAGTTCCAAAATTTCTATCCTGAGAGGCGTGTTCGTAAGTGCTCATCCATACAAAATCAGTATTGTGGTAAATCCCAAATGGACCTTTGATCAAAGCCGTATCACCGCTTAGTAGGCTGAATATTTTTATTTTAGGATGAAACATATGACAATTCGCCAGGTTAATATCACGGGCATTGTCATATTTACGGTCATCATAAGTCAGGGTTGGATCATGCGATTCGAGTATTTCATCTGCAAAGGTGGCAATTCTGATTTCTTCGGCTTTCGTTGAAGTTCCACTTGATTTTAGGGTATATCGTGGGAAAATAAAATGAAGTTTGCCTTCCTTCTTATTCATCGTAAAAGTCTGGTTAGTTGCCTTCAACACCAATTTTTCGCGTATAAGTGTTGAGCCCGGAAAATACTGCCGGTATATTTCAAGCTGAAGTCCTTTGACCAATTTGACAGCTTCGATTAAAATTCTGACTTCTTCTCCCCCGTTATTCAGTTTGCGAACCTGGTGCGACCGATATTTCCAGATCGGATCGCTCGATTTCAGCAGGGTTTTGTTGATCACAAATTCAAACCATGGACCTGCAGAATTTCTATTCATCAACTCCTCATTTAGTTCCTTTGAGAATACAGATGCAGGAACGACCTGGTTGTTGTGAAACGACAGAATTTGAATCATTTGCTCATTTTCAATCCTTAGAAGATTATTTTTCAATGACACCTGGGAATGGACTGAAGTTGAAATCAGAATCAGTAAAAATGATATAAAGATTGTTCTATTGTTCATTTCAAAAGGATGTTACATTTAACTGACTAAACCAGGTTTTTTTGAATAAATGAGATCAATAAGTTACAGTTTGGCTAGCTAATGGATCCAAAATTATTTTTGGAGGATGGAAATATACTTCCGGAATATTCACCAATAGTTTCTTTTTAATAAAACAAACGCTACCGGAATTATCCGGCAGCGTTTGTTAGCGCATTCTTTCAGAGATTAATAACCCTTATTCTGAGTTATTTTATCCTTATTAACATCCACCTGACTTTGAGGAACAGGGAATACCATATTGTCTTCTGTCAGTATTTTCTTAATTCCTATTTGAGTCGCTTTGGCATTCAAAACCGGAATTGCACGTCCTGTACGAACAAGGTCAAACCATCGTTGTCCTTCGAATGCAAATTCAACTCTGCGTTCCTGCTCGATAGCCAAACGGAAAGATGCCTGATTCGCCACTGTTGCACTGGTTTTATTAGCCAACAATGCTCTTTTTCGCACTTTGTTTAAATAGGTAAACGCATCCCCATCCGCTACATAGCCAGCTTCGTTCAAACACTCGGCATACATTAGGATGACATCCGAATAACGGATAATTGGAAAATTGTTGTTGTTATCACCGGATACAATTGGGACATCCCAGTATTTCTTGCAATAGTAATAGTCAACCCTCTTCCCAGATGTGTTGATATAAAATGTTGCCATTGAGGCATCTTTACGTGCATCGCCACTTTCAAAAGCTTGTTCAAGGTCTGCTGAAGGACGGTTGTTTCCACCCCCTCCAAACTGGATTACAGCATTCCCGGAATTCTCAGGAGCAAAGGAATTTGGTAGTCCGTTGCCTTCGCCTAATGAGCCTGCCTTATATTGAACATCGAATACGGACTCTTTATTATTTTTGTTATTGACATTAAAAACATCGGCATACAAAGGTAACAGATCATAAATTTGAGAATCGATCACCTTTTTAAGTTGCACAGCTGCCTCAGTATATTTGTGTTCAGTTAAAAGAACTTTTCCGAGTACTGATTGCGCCGCGCCTTTTGTTGCCCGACCCATATCGATTGCAGCATATTCGGGTTTAGTCTTCAATCCATCAATTGCTTCAGCTAAGTCTTTTTCAATTTGAGCAAACACTTCCGCTTTAGGATTACGGCCGTATTCATAGCCTTGATCAGGATTAGTGATCTCTTTCAATACTAGCGGTACATTACCATAGATGCGTACGAGGTTAAAATAGATTAACGCCCGCACAAATTTTGCTTCCGCTGCGTATTGTTTTTTCAAATCGGCATTAAATTCTACGGCACCAATCCTGTCCAAAATGGCATTGCATCGTGCGATACCTTTATAACAATCATTCCATGCACTTGAAATAAAGGGATTAGTTGTGATCAGGTAAAACTTATCAAACTGATCCTGATCAGTTACCGAGCCCGAAATAGCAGGATAAGTGTCATCCGAAGCAACATCTCCGAAAACATAGATGTTTCCGAATACACCGCCAAATTGTAACGCGCCATAAGCACCACTTACGGCATTTTTAAAATCACTTGAAGTCTTGTAAAAATTGGTTGTTGCAATGTCAGATATAGGTGAAAGATCTGTAAAATCTTTGGAGCAGGCTCCAAAGAAAATTGCACATATAAGTGAGGTATATAAAACTTTTGTATTCATAGCTTTACGTTTTTTTTAAATTAAAAACCCAGGTTCAGACCGATAATAAATGTATTTGCCAACGGGTAAGAACCGTAATCGACACCACCTGTCAATGCTCCTTCATAGCCGCTTACTTCAGGGTTATATCCCAGGTATTTCGACCATGTAACCGGGTTTTGAGCTGATAAATAAATTCTGGCACTTTGAATTTTCACCTTCTCCAGAAACATCTGCGGAATCTTATATCCAAGGGTAATGTTCTGTATCCTCAGAAATGAACCATCTTCAACCCAGCGCGAAGATATTGCGTTGTTTTGCCCTGTTGTACGCGAATTTGCGCGTGGAACAATTCCATCGCCAGGCTGATCGGCTGAACGCCAGCGATTGAGTACGGTAGTAAGGTTGTTTTGGCCCCCTTCAAGGTTCTCAAAGAAACGACGACTCAGGTTAAGGATTTTTCCTCCCTGAACACCGTTAAACACTACATTCAATTCAAATCCTTTATAGGAAAATGTATTCGTGAACCCGTAAATGAATTTCGGCTGGTTATTCCCAATAAGCGTACGGTCGTTTGCATCGATTTTTTTATCTCCGTTCACATCTTGATATTTAACATCACCAGGTCTCGAATCGGCCCAATGCGGATAGGCATCCAGCTCTGCCTGGTTTTGGAAAATGCCGATTTGCTTGTATCCGTAAAAATTACCGATAGGTTCGCCAATCACTGTTATGTTGGTCTCACCTACACCTGAGCCACTTCGTATAGGATCGCCTGTAGGCCCTAACGCAATTACTTTATTGCGGTTAAATGAAACATTCACATTTGTGTTCCATGTAAACTGGCCCGTAAGATTACGCGTGCTCAATGAAAATTCCCAACCTTTGTTTTCCATTTCGCCTATGTTTTTGACAGTCGAACTAAAGCCTGTAAGCGTAGGTACGTTAACATTCAGCAATAAGTCTGTAGTTAAGCGTCGGTAGTAATCCGCAATGAAATAGATTCTGTTATTGAAGAAACCAAGATCAATACCTAAATCGGTTTGACGACTTTTTTCCCAACCTAACAATGTATTGGCAAGTGTAGAAGCACCTAATCCATTGGAAAGTTGATTTCCCAATACATAGTTGTCTGGTTTTAGTAATCCTACATAGGGATAGTTACTGCTGAAAGAATTATTCCCCGCCAAACCATAGCTTGCTCTTATTTTAGTTTCAGAAATAAATTTAAGATTCTCCATAAACGATTCCTTGGTCACGCGCCAGCCAAATGATGCAGCGGGGAAGGTACCCCAACGATTATCTGGACCAAACATCGAGGAGCCATCACGACGAACAGAGGCGTTGATCAGGTATTTCCCCATGTAATCATAGTTTAACCGACCAAAATAGGATACAACCGAATTTTCAGTTTTAAAAGACGAACCTGAATTTACAGTGCCATAATTTAAGGTTTGAACTACATCGTTAGGAAAGTTAATTGCTCCTGCACTACTGTTTTCGTAATAGTACTTTGTGGCTTCCATGCCTAATAACGCTTCGAAATTATGCACGCCATTGATGGTGTGATTAAACGAAAGCGTCTGGTTGAAAAGATACGAGATATCCATCGAGGAATTGAATCCACCTATTGCCTGGTTCGGAGGAAGTAGTTGGTTTAATGGCATTCTGGATGTGCGGTAAGTATTCCTTCGGATATCATTAAACGACATGTTGCCGGACATCCGGTATTTTAAAGATGGAAGAAATTGATATTCAGCATATGCGTTGCCAAGAAGACTTAGCATCTTCGACTGGTCATTATTTTCGCGAATGTTAGCGAGCGCATTTGTGACCCCTGGTAAACCATATGGAGCAGCCAATTCCTGTTGCGAGGACCATTGCGAGCCATCAGCGCTGTATATTGGTGCCATTGGAATTGCAGCTAATGCGGCATTAATAACACCATTGCTGGCCCAATGTCCATCTGTGCTCACATTCTCCTGAGAACGATAGGAAGGGTTAATATCCAATCCGATTTTAAATTTTGAAGTTACATTCACATCGATGTTGGTGCGAAATGTATAGCGGTCAAGTGTTGATTTATCCACAATACCATCCTGTTTCATATATCCCCCTGAAACGAGAAAACGGATTTTATCGTTGCCTCCTGTAGTGGTAAGCTGATAGTTGCGGATGGGTGCACTTCTGAATATTTCTGATTGAAAATCGTTAGTGGGTAAAGCAGCAACTTTTGCTGCATCGTCGAAATTAAACCAGGCAAACAAATCTCCCTGTGGATAACGCATCCGTTCAGATGGTTGAGGGCGAATGCTGTTTGGATCGGTTGCTTTAGCTCCTGCAACGCGTTCAACGTATGCGTTATTGGTCGCCTCTTTCGAAAATTCAGCGAATTGTTGCGAATTGAGAACACCGACCTTTTTTGTTACCTGCTGAAAACCTGTATAAACATCAAGATTAAATGATGTCTTACCCGATTTGCCTCGCTTTGTGGTTACCATGATAACGCCGTTTGATCCGCGCGAACCATAGATGGCCGTCGACGATGCATCTTTAAGAACATCGATCGACTCAATTTCGCTTGCTGTTAAGGTTGCGAAAACCGTAGGTGATACGATGTTTCCGTCAACAACAATTAATGGGCTTGTACCTGCACTGATCGATCCAAAACCACGCACCTTAATAGATGGCGTATTTCCGGGATTACCTGATGTTTGCTGAACAACCACACCTGGCAATTTGCCTTGCAAAGCCGTTGCTGCATTGGAAGTTGGCATATCTTTAATGTCTTTGGACGCGATAGAGGTAATTGCAGCCGTTACACTTGAACGTTTGATGGTTCCGTAGCCGATTGCCACAATCTCTTCGATCCCGATCGATTCGTCAGCTAATACCACATTCACATTCGTTTGGTTGCCCACGATTATCTCCTGCATTTTCATCCCTACAAACGAAAATTGCAAAGTTGAGTTTTGAGGTACATTCGAAAGTATGAATTTTCCGTCATTGTCTGAAATTACGCCTGTTGTTGTCCCTTTTATCACAATGGATACACCCGGTAGAGAGGCTCCCGTTTGATCGGTCACTTTACCGGAAACCTTTTTCCCTTGTTGAGCAGTCGTTGTAGTGGCATCTGTCATAAGCATGATATTAGTGCCCTCCATTGCATAAACAACATTGGTCTTATCAAATACTTCGGATAATACTTCGGATACAGCTTTTCGATCGACCTCTACTGAAACTTTGCGTGTAAGGTCGATTTCATTTTTGCTATATACGAAAAGATAGTCTGTTTGACTTTCAATTGCATCGATCACTTTTGCTACGGTGGAGTTTTTCAGTGTGACCGAGACTTTCGAAACCTGAGAAATGGCCGGAGTTGCGAATGCTCCTGAGGCCAATATAAAAAGCAGAAAACATGTAATTCTCATCTTACGGATTAGTTCTTTAGTTGAGTCAAAAAATTTCTCTGACAAATAATATTTCATACATTTGTTGTTTGTTGGTTAATACTTGATATTTATAAAGAGATGGACGGGTTTTGACCGCTGGCCGGAGAATGTTGACGCATTTTCCGGCTTTTTTTTCGTTATTGAGACTTATGGCATAGGCAAATAATGAGTTAATTAGACATTGGTTTGTATTATTGAATTGTGATCAGATTGAGTTTTTCATCGACTTTAAATTTGAATTGATTACTTAGCTGAAGTACTCTCAGGATATGATCAACACCATCCTTTGTGCGGAATTTTCCCGTGTAGCGATTGTTCAGAATTTTATCATTTTTTATATCGATTTTCAGGTCAAAATAGAGTTCCAGTTTGCTAACCATTTCAGGAAAAGATTCATCATCGAAACTGATCAGCCCGTCTTTCCAAAGAAAATGATTGAAGTGGCTTATTTTGGCCCTGACTAAATGGTTGTTTTCGAGAAAAATCCGTTCGTTTGGATTAATCATCATCCCTTTCTCCATACCTGGGCTTAGCAATTCTACTGACCCTTCAAGCAAGGAAGTCTCAAAAATTGGATTGCCGGAATAGGCCATTACATTAAACTGGGTACCCCAAACTTTAACATCATATTTGGAGGTCTTTACGATAAAAGGTTGTTCTTTATTACTTGTTACATCAAAATAACCTTCGCCATCGAGTGTTACATTGCGGCTATTGGCCGAAAAATGGTTTGGGAAGATAAATGTCGTTTTAGCATTGAGCCATACCTTTGTACCATCAGTAAGTGTCAGTTCTGCACGTTGTCCAGCCGGAACATGAATGGTCTGCATCGCAACCGGTTCAATCGTTGTAGCAGAGGGGAGAAAGTATCGGGCACCGAAAAAGGCAACAGCAACTATTGCAGCCACCTTCAATGCTTCAAATACAAGCATTCTGAACTTATATCGTTCTTTTGATCCTGATGGGTTTGTTATTTGAACATCCGTATTTTCCTGTTGCCAAAGCGTGATGTCATACAATTTGCGAAACGCGAGAAACTCCCGCATGTTTTCAGGATCTGCATCGAGCCATTCAGCCATGTTGCTCTTCTCTTCGGCAGTAGAATTGCCTGCAATGTAACGAATCAATGATTCCTGGTTCATAAGTTAATCCTGGTTTTTGGAATGGGGAGTTGTTTGGTTTCCGCTTCCGGTTATTAAAACGATTCAAAAGGAAGGTTCACTAGCCGGGAAATAGTTTATTTTTTTAATTTTTTTGAAGATTGAGCGACCAGCAGATGATTAATGGCAATTGGCAACTGCTGATTCAGAACATCACCCGACAAATAAATAAATGCACAGCGGCAGATAATCTTTCAATGATACTCTCAATGCCTTAATCGTTAATGCAATATGATAGTCGATCCCTTTCACGGAGATATTGAAAACTTCGGATATTTCCTTGTTGGTTTTATTTTCATAACGGCTCATCATAAAAATCTTCCGGCTTTTTTCCGGCAGCGATGCAAGTGTTACCTGGATAATGTGTTGTATTTCGGACGAAAAGATCTCTTTCGGATCGCAGGCCTGCAACACCGAAATACGAATCTCGTGTTCACGCGTAAGGTATTCGTTCAAAGATTTAAAAGCTTTCCGCTCAATTGCTTCATGCTTCAGATGGTCGAGCGCACTGTTTTTTAAAATTGTGAAAAGGAAAGATTGAACATGCTCAATGGGCTGGCTTTTCATCCGCTCCCATAATTTAATAAGCGATTCTGAAACAATGTCTTCGGCCACCAGTTCATCATGTACATAAGACTTCACAAAAAGAAAGGACTTTCTGTAATAGGTAGTATATACAGTGTTAAAGTTATTGGAAGAATCGTGAACCATTTTCAAGTTTAGGCCACAAAATTAGAAAATATTCTGCATTATAATTGGAATGGTGTTAATGTTGCTCCTTGCAATAAGATTATTGTTCCTATCATACATAAGCAAGTGTTTTAAATGTCAACATTGAATCAGGCCTGGTTTTTAGGACTGGTGAATTGGCTTCTATCTGGAATGTTTGAAACTTGTCCCTTGATTCTGTCAAAGCCCTGTACCTGACGATCAGTAGTTTTTGATTTCACTTTACCCGTTCTCAGTATTCGGCACTTTATCACCAAAGTGGATAGATATACCCGTTTCGGACAGATCGTTGATTTTTTAAAGAATATTAACAGCATGAATGAAAGCTATCTGACCAATATTAACACGCTGGATTAGTCCACGGATTACCTGATCATTTCAAGCGATTGCCGTCACCACCTATATTTTAATCATCAACAAGTTTCCAAACATTGGTTTTCTTGCCGTTCTCTTTTCTTTTTCCTTATTTCACACTTCCCATTCCCATTCAGAAAAATTAAAATATTGACAATTTACATTCTTTTTACCAATTGATAATAATTACTTTTACCCTCCAAAATGGATACTATTCGAACAGTTACAGTCACCCGGTACATGCAACCCCTGAGGGAAGGTGGTTCATTACCCGCATTGGCCGAAGCCGATGATGACTTCAAGTATGTGGTAAAGTTCAAAGGCGGAGGACATGGGGTAAAAACGCTCATTGCTGAATTGATCGGAGGCGAGATTGCCAGGGCGCTGGGTTTAAAAGTGCCCGAGCTTGTTTTTGCGGAGTTGGATGAATGTTTTGGCCGTTCCGAGGGAGATGAGGAGATCCAGGATCTTTTAAAGGCAAGCCAAGGG
>JANYLE010000234.1 GCA_025363795.1 Mariniphaga sp.
AAAGAATTATGGAAAGTAGAAGTGGGCACACCTATTTTGTCTGATGGGGTAGCTGAAAAAGATCAGCTTTACATTGGTGGCGGATCGACAGCCTTTTATAAAATAGATTTGAAAAGTGGAAAGGTAATCTGGAAGTTTGAAGGCATTTCCGGACTTATCCAGGGTCAGCCTGCCTTAGCTGAAAAATATGTCGTTTTCGGTGCATGGGACCGTCATCTTTATTGTTTGGATAAAAATACCGGGGCACTTCTTTGGAAATGGGATAATGGAAAACCTCAGCAACTCTATTCTCCGGGGAATATTGCTCCTGTCATTGCCAACGGGAAGGTGTTTATCGTAGCCCCGGATAGATGTATGACAACAATTGATCTTGTTTCCGGAAAACAAATTTGGCGCAATTGTAGCCATTCTGTGCGCGAATCGATAGGAATTAGTCCCGATAAAAAGGAGATTTATGCGAAACTGATGAATGATTCTGTGATTTCAGTTTCTACGCTTACGAATGAATTTAAACTCAACTGGTCTGTAAATGCCGGATTTGGTTACGAGCACATCCCTTGTGCTGTAGTTGCTGCAGATAATCAGGTGCTTATTGGAACAAGAGAAGGAGTGGTTATTTCAATTAATCCACTGAATCAAAAAATAAATTGGAAATACAAAGCCGGAAATTCAGCCGTGAATAAACTGGTTTTTGGGGGCAAGAATGTGATATTTATCACTTTTTCGGAAGGAAAGTTAATTTCTTTCAAGAAAAATCAATAATTTCTGAAAGTTGTAATACAACATACAAATCTATTCTCTATCTTTAGTGAAAATTTGTAATGCTATATTAATATTTGTATTTACACTGCAAATGTTAATAAGGACTAATCAGGTTTTAATTGGCCATAAATATTAATTCTTAAACCAAAAATGAAATGAAGTGAAAGTAATCCTCTTATTGTGTTTAATTGGAACCGGTATCCTTTTACAACACGCCTCCACGATGTTGACGCTCGTCAAAAAAAGGCAAGTTGTTGATGTAAATAATAGTAAAAAATCTATTCATCTATTTAATCAATTTCAAAATGTACATTTAAACTGTTTCTTATGAAAAAAACGGTAGCAGTAATTTTCATTTTGTGCATGATCGTTCAGTTGACGATGGCACAAAAGCGATCTGTTTCGGGGATAGTCCGGGACAAAGTAACAAATGAAACACTTCCCGGTGTCTCAGTTCTTGAGAAGGGAACCACGAATGGCGGTATAACTAATATTGACGGCAAATTTGAACTTTCTGTAAAAGAAGGGGCAACTTTGGTGATTAGTTATATTGGGATGCGAACGAATGAAGTGAAAGTTGGAAGTTCTTCGACAATTAATGTCATTCTTGAATCTTCGGTTGAACAAGTTGAAGAGGTGGTTATCGTTGGTTATGGCAGTCAAAAGAAAGCCAATACCACAGGTGCTGTTGCATCTGTTAGTCCGAAAGTTTTGGAAGCCAGGCCTATTGCCGACGTTGGTCGTGGTCTTCAGGGGATTACCCCAGGTCTTAGCGTAGTTATTCCAAGCGGTGAAGTTGGTTCGGACCCGGTTATGAAGATTCGTGGTCAGTTAGGCTCATTGCAAGGTGGATCAGCTCCATTACTTTTAATGGATAACGTCGAAATTCCCTCTATTCAGATGATTAATCCTGATGATATTGAGTCGATCTCAATTTTGAAGGATGCCGCTTCTGCATCTATCTATGGTGCAAAAGCAGCTTTTGGAGTTGTTTTGATTACAACAAAAAAAGGTGCAAAAACTGAAAGTGTAAATGTTTCCTATTCAGGAAATATGGCATTCCAGAACATTTCAAAACAAATGGAAATGGGAAAATTGGATGCCTTAGAATATACCCTTAGTGCATTTGAGCGTGTTGGCGGTACCGTTGGTGGTGCGTTCTGGCAAGTGACCCGTGAAGGTTATGATAAAGCTAAAGTATGGCAGGAAAAATACGGCAAAGTTGTGAAACCTAACGATCCTATGTTGTACGGTCGTGACTGGTTTGTGGATGCAAACGGTCGCAAGATTGGTTTAAGAACTTACGATCCATATGATTATATGGTAAAAGAATGGGCTCCTACTCAAACACATAACCTTTCGGTTAATGGCAAGAGTGGTAAGACCGATTACAATATGAGCTTTGGTTACCTTGATCAGACAGGTATGGTTAAACCTGCCAAAACAGATAATTTCAGCCGTTACAATGCCTCAATTCGTGTTGGTACTGAGATCACCCCATGGTTAAAGGTTCATGCGGGAACGATGTATTCCAAACGTTTGAAGAAATATGCTTATGCTACTGCCTCTACAACTGCTGACCCCTGGTTGTACCTATACCGTTGGTCGTCTATCTATCCTATGACCACGGAAGACGGAGATCCACTCAGAAGCCCGGCATCAGAAGTTGCACAGGCAAACACTGCTTTTCAGGAGACTAATTATACAAGTCTTAACGGTGGTTTTACGATGACCCCTATGAAAGATTGGGCGATTAATTTTGACTATACTCACGCTAATCAGGAGTATATCAATAAAAACCCGGGAACACGTTTTACAGCCCGCGATACATGGTCAGCTCCGGTAGCTAAAATGGACGCAGCCGGAAACAGAATTTACATGAATGATGCAGGCGAAGTTGTCCCTTCAACAACAACCGGTGCCTTACCCGCATACCAATTGGTAAATTCTACTTATACAGGAGTAGGTTCAAATCCGGATCAGGTGAATCGCACTTCAAGAAATGATCAATGGAATACAATCAACCTGAATACAACTTATGATTTAAGCCTTGCTGACATTCATAAATTTAAGTTTATGTTGGGGATGAATAAGGTAGGTTGGGACTATGCATCCAACTATTCACAGATAACTCAATTAATTGATTACACCAATCCTCAATTTAGCCTTGCGACAGGTATACAGACTGCCAGTGGTACAGAATACTGGGAATCTCAACTTGGTTTCTTCGGTCGTGTAAACTACAGTTATAAGGAGAAATATTTGTTTGAAGCAAACCTCAGGTATGATGGGACATCTAAATTCCCCACAAGTCTTGAGTGGCGCTATTTCCCTTCCTTTTCGGCAGGCTGGCGTGTTAATGAAGAATCGTGGATGAATTGGTCAAAACCTATGCTTAGCGCGTTAAAACTTCGCGGATCATGGGGTACAATTGGTGACCAGACAGTACCTGGCTCGCTTTATGTTCCGACAATGGCTGGTTCATACAATAACTTTTTGGTATCCAATACCAAGCTGTATCAATTTGCTACTCCCGGTGCAGTTTCCGCCTCGGTTACCTGGCAGGATATTACAACGCTTGACTTAGGTGCTGACGCACGTTTCTTAAACAGTGAACTTGGATTTGCATTTGACTGGTATCAACGTGATACAAAGAATATGATTGTTCCGCAGGAAGGTATTCCTGTAACTTTTGGTACAGGAGCCCCACAAAGCAACTTTGGTTCATTACAGACAAAGGGTATTGAAATTCAGATTGATTATAATCATCGTTTCAAAAATGGTGTTGGAATTAATTTGGTTGCAACATTATCGGATGCCTCTACAACCATTACCAAGTATGGTTCTACCAATAGTATTGATAATTATTACGTTGGTAAAACTTATGGCGAAATCTGGGGTTATGAAACTGACAGATTGTATCAAAAAGCTGACTTTGCGTATGGCAGTGATGGCAAATTCGTTACAGTAACTTCTAAAGATGGTTTCCCAGTAAACAAATTGTCGGATGCAGCTGCAGCGACCCAGGGAAAACTACAGTCAGGAAACTTTGTTTTTGGTCCTGGTGACGTTAAATTCAAAGATTTGAATGGCGACGGTGTGATTAATGCCGGTAACAGATTAGTGAAGGGTGTTGATGGCAAACCTGATTATGGTGATCTGAAAAAGATTGGTAACTCTACTCCACGCTATGAATATGGCTTCAGAGCAGGTGCTGATTTTAAAGGATTTGATGCATCTTTTTTCATTCAGGGTGTAGGCAAACGTGATGTATGGGGAGATGGCTTCCTTGCTATTCCTGGTTATAACTCATCGGACGGAGCAATTCCTGAAGCAATTGCAAGTAATTTCTGGAGAGCGGACAGGACAAATGCTTTCTATCCGGCTCCATACAACCAGGGTGGAAGTAATAATACCTTAAATATGCAGGTTCAGTCCCGGTATTTATTGAATATGGCCTATCTTAGAATCAAGAACATTACAGTAGGTTATTCTTTGCCATTAAGTGTGACGAAGAAAATCAAAGTTAGCAAACTGCGTGTTTATATTGCTTTGGAGAATTTCATCACATTCGATCATCTTGGTACTCTTCCAATTGATCCTGAAGAAATTGATGGCTATTCGATGTGGAATACAACCAATTATAATGCAAGTCGCACGGGTGTAAGTGTACCTACATTTAAGACTGCATCAGTTGGTATTCAGTTGAACTTCTAAAATATAAGAATTATGAAAAGATATTTATTCATTTTATTGTTAGTAGTTACGCTAGGATTCGCCGGTTGCAGCGACTATCTTGACAGGCCATCGTTGACAACGATGAATGATGACAACTACTGGACATCGGAAAATAACATTCGTTTATTTGCGAATGGTTTCTATACCAATTATTTTAACGGGTATAATTCAGGTTATACTGAAGATTATGCTCCGCTGCGTGGCTATTATTTTTCAGATGACTTTACCTCTTCGGGGAAACAAGGTAACTTTGAATCACAAGCACCTGAATCAAGAGCATCAACCCTCGAGACTGCTCCATGGTTAAACTCTTATGCAGGACCTACATGGGATTTCGCGTGGGTGCGCAAATCAAATTTATTCCTTGAAAGAATAGAGGCGATGAAGGATAAACAGATTACTACAAGCGTTTATCAGCATTGGAGTGCCGTAGCCCGTTTTTTCAGAGGATTTGAGTATAGCCGTCTGGTTAGTGTATTTGGAGACGTACCTTATTATGATAAGGTTATAAAAGATACCGAATTCGACCAGATGTATAAAGACAGGGACAACAGAACGCTGGTAATGGACAAAGTATATGATGATTTCGTGTATGTTCTTGACAATATGCGCACGTCGGATAGTAATGTTCAATACCTTAACAGGTATATTGCGGCCGGCTTTATCTCCCGCTTTATGCTATTTGAAGGTACCTGGCAAAAATATCACTTGAATAATGCTGAAAAAGCTAAAAAATACCTTGACCTGGCGGTAAGAGCTTCAAATGAGGTAATGGCAACAGGTAAATACTCTTTCACAAGTGATTTCCGTTCATTGTTCGGTTCTCAGGATCTGGCTACCAACAAAGAAATGGTAATGTACAGAACTTACGACGCGGCAATTGGTGTAATGCATTCTATTGCTTCCTATTCAAATTTATACGAAAGTCAAAGTACTGCACCAAACTTAAAATTGGCCAAATCATTTGTATGTTACGACGGTAAACCCTATAAATTATCAGTTGTTCCAAATGCAGACAAATTGGATATCAAGAATATGGTTGCTACCCGCGACCCTCGTTTTGAGGCTACATTCTGGGGAGCGCCTAAGAAGGAGTCTGGTACATTACTTTATGCCTGTAAGTTTATTGACCGTGAGGGTGTGAAACAATATCCAGGACCTTATACACCAATGTACGGTTCAAGTACAAATACGAATGATGCTCCTGTAATGCGTTTGGCTGAAGTTGTCCTCAACTGGATTGAAGCAAAGGCTGAATTAGCAACATTAGGTGGCGCTCCTGTCGCTCAGGCAGATCTTGATGCTTCTGTTAATGCAATTCGTAACCGTCCTTTGGATGCTACTGCAATCGCGAAAGGGATTAAAAAGACGGCTCCATTAACATTGGCCAACCTTTATGATGATCCTGATCGTGATTCGGATGTTCCTGCCCTGATTTGGGAGATTCGTCGCGAACGCAGAATGGAATTTGTGTTTGAGCACACGCGTCTGATGGATATCAAACGTTGGAATAAGATCAGCTATATGAAGAATACTGATCCGGACAACCTACTTGGTTTATGGATTAATTTCCCAACAGAATATACCGAATGGTTAGTTCCTTCGAAGGTAAATAAGTTGAAAGTTAAAAAGGAAGACGGTACTATTGTAACTTATACTGGTTCGAATGCAGCCGATATGGTAGGTTACTACATTCCTGAAAACGTTTCTAACAGAGATGCATTTACTGATCGGGTTTATTTAGCACCAATTGGTAACACTCAGATCAGCGAGTATTTGGGTAAAGGCCATACCTTAACTCAAACTCCAGGCTGGTAATTGACCGGCTTATTAATCTTATTGAAGAGGCTGCTGCAGATAATGTTGCAGCCTCTTTTTTTAACCATTTATAAACTTCCGGAATAAGAAAGCCAATGATAATCGGGTTTCTCCAACCGCTATCTTTTATATAAATTGTACCTTTATAATATTAAAAAGAATGTTTTCAGGAAAATGCATGATTAGTTGTTTTAAATATTTACGAATTAGCGCATTAGTTTTGATCGTGGGAATGACTCTCAGTATGAATTCCTTTGCTCAAAACGACAGCATACTGGTAAAAAAAGAGGTTGTCCTTTCAGGAAAAACACAGGGGGCTTTACCATTTCTCAAATATGGGCCGGGAACTGACCGGTTGGGAGGGGCAAAGATGACCTACCTTGATACGACAATTATAGTACAGATTATTGATAGCCTGAAAGATGACTATATCGTTCGTCTCTCCAAAAATCATGAGGCGTTGATTCCAAAGGAAAATGTTCAGTTTATCCCTGCTATCAAAAGACCGGATTACTACCTCACGTCATCGTGGACAGTTTCCGGTGACGAAAAGTATGATTACGTTTCTGTTGGCCTCGATGAGCGGCTTCCTTATAAAAGTTTACAGCTAATTGATCCGTCACGTATAATGGTTGATATTTATGGCGCAACCGGGAATACGAACTGGATCACCCAGCTCAAATCGGCTAAAGAGATTAAAAATGTTTATTATGAGCAAATTGAAGATGACGTATTCAGGGTAACTGTTGAATTAAAGCATGCCTTACAATGGGGTTATTCGATCAATTATAAAGGGAAGTCGCTGGTTATTGCAGTAAAAAGGCAACCCGATCGGCTCAGTTTAAGTCATTTGAAAATAGCTATCGATGCCGGTCACGGAGGAACGAATACCGGAGCGATAGGAGCTAAAAGTGGCGTGAAAGAGAAGGATTGCAATTTGCAGATTGCCAAAGAGCTGGAAAGATATTTAAAACGACGGGGCGCTGAAGTTTACATGACACGAAGTTCAGATGTTGACCTAAGTATGGTTGATCGTACTTTAATGCTCCGTGCAGCCAAACCTGATCTGTTGATCAGCATTCATCATAATTCGGCGGATAATCACAATGTGAAAGGAGTTAGTACCTACTATCGGTACATTGGATTTAAGCCGCTTTCGGTGACTATTTTAAACAGAATGCTTGAACTTGATTTAGCTGAATTCGGTAATATCGGGAGTTTTAATTTTTCACTCAATGGTCCAACCGATTACCCGAATTGCCTGGTTGAGGTTGCCTTTTTAAGTAATGAGGCGGATGAGAAACGGATCACAGATCCACGATTCCAACAGCAGGTGGCAAAAAAGATTCGTAAAGGGATTCTTGACTGGATTAAACTCGCCAAATGAATCCTGCAGGCAACAAATTGAAGATGTTCCAATTAAAAATGGTTTGCTGTTTGGGTGAAAATTAAAATTGAGTATCTTTGTTATGTAAATTTATGAAAAAATAACCTGATGGACGAATTATTTGGTAAGATACGTATTAGTCAAACGCTTAGTCAAAAAATAGAACGTAAAATTGAAGAAGCAATACGTCAGAAGAAATTAGTGGCAGGTGCCAAACTTCCATCTGAAAAAGAGTTATGTGAGAGTTTTGCCGTAAGCCGGACTGCATTACGCGAGGCTTTACGTCGATTAAGCGCCAGGGGATTGATTGTGATCAGAAAAGGGAGCGGAATGATTGTTTCAGAAATTAAGATTGAAGATGCTATCAATTCCCTCAATCTCTATTACGACCTGAAATTTGATGCCAATCTGATTACCCAGATCATTGAAGTCAGAAGGTTATTTGAACCGGAAATTGCCCGCCTGGCATCCCGCAACCGCACTGCTGATGATCTTAAATTACTAAAGGAAAATTTGGCAGAGTTGGCCAAATGCGATCCGGATAATACCCAACTCGAGGTAGATATGATCAACCGGTTTCATATGAACCTATCAAAAGCAACCGGTAATCCGATCATTATTATCAGTCTTGAGCCAATTTATTCGCTTTTACCGCGTATGCGAAATTTGATTTATGCGAATGTAGAGGGAGAAAAAGAATATACCCTTAGGCTCCAACAATGCATTCTTGATGCAGTAGAAGCCCGTGATGACCAGAAAGCCTATCAATATTCGGTTGAACTACTTGAACGCAATATGGAGGTTTACGAAAAGCATTTTAAAAGTTTTTTATAACTGTGAAGGGAACGTCAGCACCTTTAAGGTTTCCGGTTCGTTTTGAAGACATTTTAAAGCTGTTTCATTCACTATCTCCATTAATTTGAAAAGCTCGTTTAGATTGGTTTGATGTGTCTTATTACTTTTTTCTATTTTTTTAAGGTGATTGGTTAATTCATCATGTTTATCGTTAATCTGTTTTGACAATTCAATTATTTCGATCATCGAATTTTCAGGGCAGTTTGCTGTTATTAATTCGTGTCTTTTTTCATTGATAAGCTTTATAAACCCTTCAAGACAAGCGCTTAAAGATGTGTAATCATTGATTACTTTTTCAATTTCGCAATATTCGTAGGCTTCCCACATCTTATAATCGTAGGGAAAGGCTTTCTGAATATAGAAACGAATAGTGAGAAACAGGCTTCTTGCACGCTCTGCAAGATGGATCAAATCGAGTTTTAACTCTTGAGTATTTTGCTCCTTATCGCGGGTGGAATGATGAATCCGGGCTTCGTAGAAAAGGGCTTTAAAGCGGTAAATAAAATTCTGATCTATCCGGGGACAGGCATTTTTTAGTGTGTCAAAATGACCTTTCAGGTGCTTGTTGAACTTTGAAGCGATCTCCAAAAGTTCATTTTCGGAATAAGGATAATTGTTCATCATACTCAGGTTTTGAATTTATGACAAAACAGAATGAAAAATTTTAAAGTATCCTTTTGATTGATTGTGAATGATCTGGTGTTGTAAATTTACTATTTCAAACAAAACATCAGATTGATTTCAACTTTTACGGGATACTCGGCCGAAAAGAATTTCTATAAAATTAATAAATATTGTTGGCACAATAGATATTGGCACAAATTATTTTTTATACTGACTTAAAAAGTCTCCTAATTCAGGCGAATGAAGAGCGGTTTCTGAATTCGGACGATCTATAAGGTTTTAACATTCTTTATCCCATTACCTTCTGTTCAATGCTAAATTAACAAGTTACTACTGTAATTTAAAAAGGTAGGTGATCGTCCCTTTTTGGAATGCAGGGGCGTTGGGATCAGAATTAAAACTTGCGGATAGTGCCGCTTTTTTGGCAGCTTCGAGAAGATCCGGATTGATTGTATTTGACCCTTTTATTCCAGGTAAGGCTTTGGTTACCTTCCCATATTTATCGACAGTTACTTCCACTACAACTTTTCCGGACTCATTTCCAGGGAATGCAGGTTTTGGCAATGACTGGGACTTACGTCCAGACAAGTTGAATGAAACTCCTTTTCCTGCTCCACCACCAAGTCCATATTGATTGGCACCCGGTGTACCATCAGGACTTCCCTGGTTGCCACTTCCATAGGTTTGACCCTGCCCTCTGCTTGTGGAACCGTTGTCGGTTTTACCACCGCCGAAAGCGTTTTTGGCACGTGAGTTAATTGCACCGATCTTTTGTTCTTTTTCTTGCTGAAGTCGGTTTTCCTCAGCTTCTTGTCGCTGTTGTTCGAGCGCTTCAGCTCTTTTTTCGCTCTCTTCACGTTCCTTTAGCTTTCGCTCTTCAAGGGCTTTTTTCTTTTTCCCTACAGCAATTGCAACTGTTTTTTCATATTCCTGTGTAAGCAAATCTTCGTCCCCTTTATCTGCAACTTTAGGTGTATGCCGGGGTTGGCTTACTGGTTTTGAGACTGCAACGTTTTTTTTCTCAGCCGGAACAGCAACAGCCTCCGGAGCTTCTGCGGCAGAGGGTTCCTCCAGTCCAAGACCAGTGGCCGAATTTCCAAAATCAACCAGAAACCCTTCTTCCGGTGGTGGTGGGAAAGGGGCAACAAATCCATAATAGAGGAGCAAAAGGAATACAACAGCATGAAATAATACAGTTACAAGTACTCCCGTTTTCTGGCTATTGGAAAATGTCATATCGGATAATTCTCTTTTCGTATTAATTAATCCCTTTCAGGACTTGTAGCAAGTATCATCTTATATTTATTGCGCTTGGCAATATTCATCAACTTCACAACCTCTCCAATTGGAACAGACTGCTCTGCATAGAGTGAAATATACATTTCGGGTTGGTTTCCCAAAGTTTTAGAGCAGCCAAATCAATTACGGGAGAATATGTTGCAAACTTGGTCTCCAGTTCATTCTGAATTTTTTTAATGTCCTGAATAATTAAATTGTAACGTAAATAAGCAAAGTTAGCCACCCTGTTGAATACCCAGAATGCAGAGGTAGGTGAGTAGGTGAGCATGTCGCCATTTTGTTCTGCAAAAGATTCAGGAACATGATTGATGGCACAGTAAATGGGAATGTAAACGGTTGATGCAGCATCATCAACTCCAAACCAAAAGATTCCTCCGATTGGATTGGGTAACCAGCTGCGCATTTGTGCA
>JANYLE010000083.1 GCA_025363795.1 Mariniphaga sp.
CGGAATCGCTCGAGATTGTTTCTTTAATCAATGAAGTAACAGAATTATCAAACGACTTTGCCAAACAAAAATCAATTGCTATTTTCAGAAAACTGCCTCATACAGTCACAGTTTTTGCCGACAAGGCCATGATTAGCTCCATATTGAGAAATCTGATTTCGAATGCCATAAAGTTTACGAATCCGAATGGTACAATTTCTATTTCGACCAGTCAAAATCAAAACGAATTAACCGTATCCATAGCTGACAGTGGCGTCGGAATTAGCAAGGTGGCTATTGAAAAATTGTGGCGGATTGAAGAAAGCTGTTCGACAATGGGTACGCAAAAGGAAACGGGAACCGGGCTGGGATTATTACTTTGCAAAGAATTTATCTCTAAACATAGCGGGAATATCTGGGTGGAAAGTGAACCCGGCAAGGGAAGTACTTTCAGCTTTACACTTCCAATACTTCAGTAATTGAGCAATCTGAATTGAGTATCCGGAAATATTCAAACAGCAATAATTGGTGCACAACGCTTTATAAAGTTTGAATATAAAGAAGACTCCGGTTGCTAAATTAAAGTTAAAACTCAAATAACCCATTAAATAACAAATGGAATGGTAATTGAATTACTACCTTTGAAAAAATCACTATGCAACGAGTCATGAAAAATAAAGATACCTGGGAAGCCCCGTCACTTCGGGAAAAGGCTGAACAGCAATTAAAAATGAAACATCATGAAATGGTGTCAGCTTCTCAGGAAGTTGACTCATTGAAATTACTCCACGAACTTGAAGTCCATCAGATTGAACTTGAAATGCAAAATCAGGAACTTCGGCTGGCTGTTGACAAAGCAACAACAGCCACAGCTCTTTACGATTTTGCCCCGGCGGGATATTTTGCACTCGACAGTGATGGTAACATATGTCAACTTAACCTTAGCGGTGCCAGGCTACTTGGACAGGAGCGTTCCTATTTAGAAAACCGCAATTTCATGAAATTTGTCACCGATGATACCCTGCTTGTCTTCCATGATTTTTTCCTGAAGGTTTTTGAATCCGATTCGAAACAAACGTGTGAAGTGAGACTGAAAATCCAGGGAAATCCTTCCATATTTGTTCACATTGAAGGGTTTATCTCCGAAGATGAACAGAGTTGTTTGATGACAGCTGTTGATATCACAGTGCAGAAAAAGGTGGCCGAAGCATTGCGTGAAAGTGAGGAGCGCTATAGTTTATTATTCGAGAGTAGCCTCGATGCCATCTTACTTATCTCTCCTGACGGCAATATTCTTGATGCCAATACCGCTGCTTGTCATCTATTTAAGCGGACGTTGGATGAAATCAGGAGAGTTGGGCAAAGTGGAATTGTCAATACGATAAATCCACGGTTTGCTTTAGCGCTGCAAGAACGCGATCAAAATGGAAAATTTATCGGCGAACTCACTTTTATTCGAAATGACGGTTCCGAATTTCCAGGTGAAGTCACCATGGGGGTTTTCAAAAACAAACAAGGTATTAATATTACCAGCATGATTATCCGTTCGGCAAAATAAGTGAAAGAGATTAACTAGTTATAAAAGAAAGATACGTATTTCGGAATATTATAAACGGACAAAAAGGGGGATTGTATTTTAAAGCCGGAAATCAAATTTTTAGCTGAAGATCGATTAAACCTGGATTTTCCGATTCCAACCATCTGAAAGTAAAAAGCCGTTAGAGGAATCTGACGGCTTTCTGTTTTTATTTAGTGCTGTGACAATTTTCCACATACCATGAAATAGAATGATCCTTACCGGCAAGTATCTCTCCCAAAATTTTGTGATCATCCCATTTGCTGCGATAACTACAGCTTTGATCTAACGCATGCCCAAGAAGTAACCACTCCTTAACTGCTTTCATCGTTAATTGACCCTTAAAATCCTTTAAAACTTCAAGGCATTTGGGGCCAATGATTACAACATTGTGTTCTTCCCGCTTCAAGATATCATGAGTCGTAAAAATGTGGTCTTCGACCTCAATAAACTCATTTTCATCTAGCGAAATACTAAATCTGAAAATCTTTTTTGTCATGGCTCACCTCCTATTTAATTAGTTTGTGTAAAATCAAAAGGGTTGTTGATGAAAACCGGGATTTAAATTAATAACTAAAATTAGAACTATTTTTTTTCAATTCATATGTTTTTTGTAAAAATATTTTTGATCCTCCAGGCAATTTTCTTTGCTGAAAACTGTTGAATCCTTAAACAGAATACAGTTTAGTTGATTCGCTGTCTTTTGGCAAACAGCACGATCTTCAAGGCAAATAAATATTGGTTAATATCATGTATTCATGAAAGTTAATAATGCAAATACAACCAACCATAATACTACACGATCTCTTCACCGATTCCAATAGTTGGAAAGCCTGGCTTTACACATCCAGCCGTTCAACATTCTTTTTTTTATAAAAATCAGCTCAATTGGGAAAAGGCTATAAATTTATCTCATATCCGCAATGATATTTTTCTAAAACGGATCATTTGGAGGTTTGCTTCATCCCACAAATTCAGTCTTAAAGCCTTGAAGGATGAGAATAGAGTAATCGGTTTAGCCTTCTTAAATAGATCGTTTTCATACTGACACCGGGCCAAATTATAATTGGGGATTCCCGGTCCTAAATGGTGAACCTGATGAAATCCGATATTCCCTGTGAACCATTGCAAAACAACAGGCAATTTCAGAAACGAGCTACCCTCAATTGCAGCCGTTTTATAATCCCAGTTACTGCTCCGGTACCACGAAACATCTTCGAACTGGTGCTGGATGTAAAACAGCCACAATCCGGCGCTGTGAGAAATGAAAATCACAGGCAATTGAATTAATAAATAAGCTTTTAATCCTATTATCAAACTAATACCGATCGCCATTACCAAAATCATGAGATTGGTGAAATAGATATTCCATCGTTCCTTTGTGGTCATATCTCGCTTCGAAAACCGGTTTTGAATCAAAATCACATAAGCAGAACCAATCGTAAACAGGATAAATGGATTTCGGAAAGCCCTGTAAAAGAAACGTCTCCATTTCGATGATTCAAGGTATTCCTTCACAGTCAATGTCCATACATCTCCAATACCGCGTTTGTCCAGATTTCCTGTTGTTGCGTGGTGGATGTGGTGTTGATTATGCCATTTATAATAGGGGGTGAACGCAAGAATGCCCAAGGTCATACCAACGATCTTATTGGTTCTTTTTGATTTGAAAAAAGATCCGTGACCGCAATCATGAAAAATGATAAACAACCGTATCAGAAAACCACTGGCAATGAAAGAGAGTGCCAATGTGATCCAATAGGAGTAATCTAAACTTAACACCATTAAGTACCACAACCCAAGATATGGGATGAGCGAATTGCATATTTGCCACAGACTTTTGCGTAAATCGGGACGGTTATATTTCATGATCACCTTTTGCCATGAACGATCATTGGCAATGAAATCATCTGTAGTTGTATCCATTTGTTCTGTTTATCTAAAAAGTTGTTCTTTTCTCATCCCCTCCATTTCCACCTTAATCATCATCCCTTGTCATTAACCCGTAAACAGTCCGGAAATGATAACCATACACGACAAAGGTCATCGCATCTATAAATAAACCGGGGCGTTTCCGAAGCGTCCAGATCAGAAACTTCCAATATTCGCCCTGTCCTTTATTCGCAATTCCGATGATGAGATTAGATTTGAAAAAAGCCACAATGTTTGAAAATTTCACTTGGCGTCGGCTTACAGTCGGCCGTCGGTAATTCATTAAAAACTGGCGGATCCTTTCATAGTAGGGTTTTGCAGTATAGATATTCCTAATGATTGATTTGTATCCATCCAGCAAGTCGTGAATGTTCATTTTAGGGATAAAATTCATCGATAAATCGGTGTTGTTCCCCGATGATGTTGTCGTCAACCGGTGTTCCACCTCCATTCGCTGGTATAACATGGTGTTTTTCGGAGCATTTAACAGTCCCACCATTGCAGATACAATCCCACTTTGCTGAATGAAATCAATCTGGCGTTGGAAAACAGATGGCGTATCACTATCAAAACCCACAATAAAACCGGCTGAAACCTGGAAACCTGCATTTTGTATTTTTCTTAC
This sequence comes from Mariniphaga sp., assembly GCA_025363795.1. Classification (GTDB taxonomy): domain Bacteria; phylum Bacteroidota; class Bacteroidia; order Bacteroidales; family Prolixibacteraceae; genus JAAFHB01. The sequence goes on from JANYLE010000083.1 coordinate 4,113, forward strand.
GCTTTGGAGCAGGTCCCTGTTTTGATTCTGAACCTTATTGCAATGTTCGAGTGATATTTCCTCAGGTGTTTCGATACCAATAAAAGTGGAGCTTATTCCTGCCTCAATCATCAATGCCATGAGTTCTTCATCATCTGACAGATTAATTGAGCTTTGAATATTAAAAGAGAATGGATATTCATGGTTTTGCATCCACTCTTTCATCGCCGGCAGTAAATTATTTTTAATCTTCTTTTTATTCCCGATAAAATTATCATCGACAATAAATACCTGGCCGCGCCAATTTAACCGGTAAAGCGCCTCAAGCTCTTTGATTACCTGATGCGTATCCTTCATCCTTACTTTATGACCCAATAACGAAGTGATTTCACAAAAATCGCATGCAAACGGGCATCCGCGCGTTACCTGCAGGTTCATCGAAGCATACGCTTTCATCGTCAACAAATGGTAATCGGGAACGGGAGTTAAGGTCAGTGCTGCATATCCATCAGTTTTATAAATTCGACGGGGACGATGCCCGGAAGCCAAATCCTTCAGAAACAGGGGAAGTGTAATTTCAGCTTCATTCAATATGAAATGGTCAATCTGAGGATAGTTATCGGATTCCTGGGTAAAGAGAGGGCCGCCGGCAATAATTTTAACCCTCTTTTTAACACATTCACCAATAATTTTATCTACAGATTCCTGCTGTATATTCATGGCACTAATGAAAACCAGATCAGCCCACAACAAGTCTTTGGTCTGAAGAGCCGCCACATTCATATCCACGAGCTTTTTATTCCATGTCGGTGGAAGCATTGCCGATACCGTGATTAAACCAAGCGGGGGAAATGACGCTTTCTTTGAAATGAAGCGTAACGCATGCCTGAAACTCCAGTAGGAATCGGGATACTGAGGATAAACGAATAAAATATTCATCGCACGTCTAAATAAATTGAGCAAAGGTATAACCCATTTAAACCCTATGGAAACAGAAGGGAGCAACTGAAAGGTATTTGTGGCAAAGTAAACCGGGAAGTGGTTAATTGCAATATAGTTGGGCGAGTGGCATTCGCCCCGGGCAGATCAGAGGATGTCCTTTAGCTTTAACAGATACTGGCGGGAAACCGGGATTGGCTCATCGTATCCCTTTAAGGTCAGCGAGTGGTTGTTGGAATCCTTGTTAAGCTTTTCGACGTAATGTATATTGACAATACAGATCCGATGGCAACGGATAAAAACAGAGAATGACGTTATTTGCTGTTCAATATTCCTCATGGTATTTCTGATCAGTTTCTTTTTAAAATGATCACCCTCCTTGAAAACTACTTCCACGTAATTATCGGCCGACTTAATCAAAGCGATATCGGATACGAGGAGTTTTAAATTCTCGGCACTGTTTTCAGAATTAAATTCAATTGACTGGTTCAGTATATCTTCCTTATATCTACTGACTTGTTTTTGGATGTTCTTCTTTTCCTCTGTCAATATTCCTATTTGCGCCTTAAGCTGTTTGATGGTATCGTAACGCCCTAAAAAAGTGGGTGGCGCAAGACAAATTAAAACAACTTTAAACATGGTATAAAAGGAGATACTCACCAATCCGACATAACGAAGGTAGAAGGGAAAAGCGACCGAACACAATACCAATATGATAAAACCACTCAGGTAAGAGGGGAAAATAAAGCCTGGATTCCTTTGGCTGTAATATTGTGTCAAACCAAAAAAAGCGGCCCTGACCAATACCATTAGAAGAAAAACAATCCCTCCAAGTCCGGCTACAAATATCAACCGGTTGTTAAAATCAAAATGCTCAAGCGGAAATGGCTGGAAAAAAAGGACAAATAAAAATACCCCAAAACTGATACTCAGAAATAGTCTCAGATCGTCTTTTAATGAATCAGCCAATTGGTTCAATCTATTATTCATCCCGGGAAAGGGTCTCAAATCAATTTAAATAGCTCCTGTTTTAAAATTTAAAGGACTTCTGGCTGCTTTTATAAGGTCATTTTCATAACAGTTAGAAACAGATTATAGTTCGAATTCATCCCCAATTTATTTGATTTCAACAATCCGGAACTTCTCACTTTGGATATTTTGAAGTGTGAATTTTGGCACGGCGGCAGTGGAAAAATGCCAACAGAATAAAACATCCTGAAGAATTACGGGTTTATACAAAGCATCAACACAATTGTCATAACTTGCAATCATGGAAACTTTCATTTTGCATTGTTTTTATTCAACAAAAACGCCCTGCCGTTTCAAATGATTGTAGTCTGATGCTAAGATAGGTAGCATTGACTAAATTTACCGGATCCTAAAAATGATATCAAAGAGAACATTCATTATTATTTCCTCAATTGCCTGCTTTACCGGCTGCATCGGTGATTTTTATGCAACTTTTGTTCTGGGCGACTTTTTTCCGGGTTACAGCCATTTGTTGGATACAATGAGTAAACTTGGGACGACGGCAAGTCCTGTTTCCGGAATTATTTCATTGTGGTGGATCGTACTGGGGTTTTTAACTATTTTGTTTGCCGTTGGGTTCAGTAAAGCATTTGATTACAACAAGAAATACGTAAAAATAGCAACATGGCTTTTGATTTTTTACGGATTGGGAGAAGGACTTGGATCTGCCTTATTCAAGGCTGAACTGGTGAAAAACACATCGAATATTCCTGCAATTCTTCACGAAGTAATGGGAGGCATTGGAATTTTTGCAATTTTATTCTATCCTCTTGCGATGATTCGAATAATTCCCCGGTCATCTGCTCCCGGCTTCTATTGGCTCTCCATTCTGGTTATCGTAATTGGGATAATTTTAATTGCGTTGTTCTTATTACCCCTTTATTTTAAGACAATGGATATATTAGCGCAAAACAAGGGTCTTTGGCAACGGTTGTTTGTCCTCGATTATTATCTCTATCTGATGGTCATCGCCATAAAAATGATTAAAAATCAACGTATCGAACACAAATTATTTCTTTGATGAGCATAATTTTTAAATACAACAGCATCCTGGCATTAATCATCGTTTTGATGATATACAGCAATTTGGCGCAGGCCACATCACCCCTCGTAAGATCGTTGGACACTGAAGCTATACCTTTGGATCTCCCGCTGATAGTAATTCCATCAGCTCAGCAAGAGGATCACCTGCCAATTGTTTTTTTTGTTTCGGGCGATGGTGGCTGGACAAGTTTTGATCGCTCTATCGCCGATTACCTGGCCGGGAAAGGGATGCCTGTTATTGGACTCGATGCCAGGAAATACTTCTGGAATTCCAAAACACCTCAGGAATGTGCTTCAGATTTTAGCAAAGCGGTTCAGCGTTACCTGCAACAATGGAACCGGAAGAAATTCATTCTTGTTGGTTATTCATTTGGAGCTAACGTTGTGCCATTTATCGCCGACAAACTTCAACCTGAATTAAAAGAATCATTAAGCGGAATATTCAGCCTATCTCCTACCGAAAAAGCCGATTTTGAGATTCATTTAAGCGATATGCTGGGTATTGGCGGCAAGAATGAAGACTTTAACGTGCCTGAAGAGATTAAGAAAACTAAACGATTCCGTACCATCTGTATATTTGGAGCAGACGAAGAGGAGGCAACCCGGATACAATTCGGCAAGACCGGCGCAACCATCGTCACCCTTCCCGGAAATCATCACTACAACAACCATCCATCAGCTGCTGCTGAAGCGATATTCAAGGAGATCGGAAAATAAGGGAACAACCTCCGGTTTGCTTTTGAGCCATTCCTGAATCGGAAATGATGCCTCCGGTTTGCCTTTGAGCCTTTCCCGAATCGGAAATGATGCCTCCGGTTTGCCTTTGGGCCTTTTCTGAATCGGAAATGATGCCTCTGGTTTGCCTTTGGGCAAATCCTGAATCGGAATTGGCACAATCAACTTTGTTTGGACGTTTCCCGGAATCGGAATTGGTACAATCAACTTTGTTTGGACGTTTTCCGGAATCGGAATTGGCACAATTAACTTTGTTTGGACGTTTCCGGAATCAGAAATGGCACAATTAACTTTGTTTGGGCATTTCCGGAATCAGAAATGGCACAATTAACTTCGTTTGGACATTTCCGGAATCGGAATTGGCACAATTAACTTCGTTTGGACATTTCCGGAATCAGAAATGGCACAATTAACTTCGTTTGGACGTTTCCGGAATCAGAAATGGCACAATTAACTTCGTTTGGACATTTCCGGAATCAGAAATGGCACAATTAACTTTGTTTGGGCATTTCCGGAATCGGAATTGGCACAATTAACTTCGTTTGGACGTTTCCGGAATCGAAATTGGCACAATTAACTTTGTTTGGACGTTTCCGGAATCGGAATTGGCACAATTAACTTCGTTTGGACGTTTCCGGAATCAGAATTGGCACAATTAACTCTGTTTGGATCTTTCCAGAATCAGAATTGGCACAAGCAACTTCGTTTGGACCTTT
>JANYLE010000114.1 GCA_025363795.1 Mariniphaga sp.
GCTGTGTTATGCGAATGACAACTACAATGGGGATATCACGCCCGACCTGAATAAGGAAATACAAAAATTTTCTCCCGTTAAACACAGGATATTACAGATAACAGGTGTTGGTGATCATGGTGGCGGACCAACCCGGGCTAACATTGATATGGTACATCAGCTGGACAAAACACCTGGATACCCGGCTGTTAAGTTCACAACCGCTGGTGATTTTTTCAAAAAATCATCAAAAGAGATGGACGGACGTCCGACACATCGCGGTGAGATGCAATTCATCTTCGAAGGTTGCTATACCAATGTTGCCGGAATTAAGGAAGGAAACAGAAACAGCGAAAATGCCCTCTATGCCAGTGAGTTTTTCAACACACTTCGCTGGCTTAACGGCGACAAATATCCTGCAGATGAGTTTCATGACCTGTGGACTACCTTAACTTTCAACCAGTTTCATGATATCTTACCTGGGTCGGCAATCAATGAAGCGAACAAAGAGGCCGTCTCCCGCTACAGTGAAGTTCTTCGCAAAACAACAGATCTGCGCAACAAAGCTTTCCGCAAAATGGCCGATGAGGTTCAGTTTCAGACCGGAAAAGGTCAGCCTGTTGTAGCCTATAATCTTCAGCCTGTAAACCGGAAAACTATTGTTGAAGCGACCGTTTTTTCGCACGAAGAACCAATTTCGGTTAAGGTAGATTCATGGGGTGCCAACTATTACGGAAAGAAATTTACCCCCGTTGATAAATCAAAACCAGCTGCAAACGCAGCACCTGAAGATGCCAATTTTCTTGCACCCGGGTACAAACCTAAACAGGTCAATTCAAACGGTAACTATGCAACTGTCATGGTTAGTGACGCTTCCGGAAAAACCTACCCCGCCCAGATTATTTTGTCAAAACCAACGCCTCCAGGATTTACTTCAAGGGTTGAGTTTGTTGCAGATAACATGCCAGCCGGTGGTTACAAAACGTTTTATATCGATGTAACAAAAAAAGGCGAGTACAACGAACCTATTCCATTCAAAGACAACACCTTCGAAACTGATTTTTTCAAAATTAAATTTGATATGAAGTCAGGAAATATCGTTAGCCTTTTCGACAAACGCTCCAATAAAGAGTTTGTAAAAGAGGGTGGACAGTTAAATCAACTGAAGATTTACCTGGAAGATAAAAAAGGTGGAATGAAGTCATGGACGATCAATAAAATTGTCAAAGAAGAGATCGTATCAAATATTGAAAGTGTGAAGGTTATTGAGAACGGTCCGGTCAGGGCTTGCGTTGAAACTGTTATGACCTGGGGAAAATCTCGATTCATCGAAAGGGCTTATCTCTACCGCTCCTACCCTCGCATCGACTATGATATGGAAGTTCGTTGGCTCGAAACAGGAAGTGACTCAACCGATTCCCCAATGTTAAGGGCAGTTTTCCCGATTGCAATGGAAAATTCCAAATTCTATTCTCAGGTTCCTTTTAATGTGGTTGAAAGACCGGTTGACGGAATGATAAACGGTAAAGAAGCCCCTTCGTATTTAAAACATGCCGATGCTTATGGAGTTGAGGCCGATGTTAAAACCGGACAGGAAGTCCCTGCCCAAAAATGGGTCGATGTCAACGATGGTAAAGTGGGTATTGCGCTCCTGAATAAAACCAAATACGGTCACTCCTATGCCAATGGCAACCTGAGAATCACCCTGATGCGTACTGCCGGCGATCCCGATATTTATCCTAACCTGGGTAAGTTCAATATCAGCTATGCACTCTATCCTCATACCGGTGATTGGCAAAACGGGGTTTGGGCAGAAGGTGACAACTTCAATGTCCCAAATTATGCTGCTGAACCACCATCATTGGCTTTGGCCAAAGCCCATTCCACACGACCTGAAGAAGCCTCTTTCTTCTCGGTTGATGCACCTGGAGTTATCCTTTCGGGGATGAAGCAGGCTGAAGAAGGGAATGAATTAATCGTTAGACTTGCAGAAGTATTTGGTAAAGAGACAACTGTAAACCTTAAATTACCGGTTGATGTCAGTGCTGCACGCAGGTTGAACATCATCGAGTTTCCGCTCGAAAATGTTGCAAATCCATTAGTTTCAGGCAAATCAATACAAATCAAAATCAGGGCCAATGAGATTGTTACACTTGGAATTACCCCGGTAAAATGATTTTTGGCTAAAAAATTATAAAAGATAAACAGGCCGGTAATCTTGTTGGTCGCCGGCCTGTTTTCATTTTCTGACCAACTCTTCGTCAATACCCTATTAATGTAAGACCCTTAATAAATACCAATCCATTGGTTAATTGGATATTAAAAAACATATTCCCAGTTCAGGATACAAGTCATTGATCTTGTTCCTGGTATTTAAAGGATAGTGGAATGCTTAGCCACAATAAGTCAATTTCAAATAAAAGACAATAAAATCGGTTTATATAGATAAGCCATGGTTTAATTCGGATTGAACTATTCAGCAAATAATTCAATCAAAAATAAATTTTTCAGACGGATAATATTAAATCAACCATATAGATAATACATTATGAAGAATTCAAAAATAGTGTTCATGCTCTTTATCCTCATATCCATGGCATTCCCTAATCTTCAGGCACAAACAACAACTCAAAAACCAATCCGTTTGGCGATTGCTGGCATGACGCACGGGCACATTGCTTTTATTCTGGCCAGGAAAGAAAAAAAGGACTATCAATTAGTCGGGGTCTATGAACCCAATACCGAATTGGCGAATAAGCTCGCAAAAAAATACGGGTTCAATCCGAACCTGATTTACACCAACCTTGAAAAGATGTTGGACAATACGAAGCCGGAAGCAGTAGTCGCATTTGGTTCCGTATTCGAACACCTGGCAGCTGTTGAAGCGTGTGCTCCCCGCGGAATCCACGTGATGGTTGAAAAACCGCTGGCCACCAATGTCGTCCACGCAAAAAGGATGGTTGAACTTGCCGAGAAATACCACATTCATTTGCTCACCGATTACGAAACATCGTGGTATCCAACCACAGCGAAATCGTTTCAACTGGTCAATGACAGTAACTTCGTCGGTAATATCAAAAAGGTCGTTATTCACGATGGACACCAGGGTCCAAAGGAAATTGGTTGCGACAAAGTTTTTCTCGATTGGCTGACCGATCCGATTCAAAACGGTGGAGGTGCACTTATCGATTTCGGGTGTTATGGTGCGAACCTGATGACTTACTTGATGAAAGGCGAAAAACCTATCTCTGTAACAGCCGTTACCCAACATTTTAAACCGTTGATATACCCCAAAGTGGAAGACGAGGCTACCATCATTGTGACCTATGCCAAAGCTCAGTGCATTATCCAGGCATCATGGAACTGGCCATTTGGAAGAAAGGACATGGAAGTTTATGGTGAATCGGGATATGTAATTTCGGTTGATAAAAATAGTATGCGTTTAAGAAACGGAACCATGAAAACTGAATTGACGACAAACGTTACTTCGAACGATATCAGCGTTTACGAAGATCCGTTCTCCTATTTCTTTGATGTCCTCAACGGAAAGGTGAAAATGAGCAGTTTTGATCTTTATTCATTGAGAAACAACGTGATGGTTGTGAGAATTTTAGAAGCAGCAAGAACATCAGCCAAAACTGGGAAAACTGTGCAGCTGGATTAGTTGAATCCAATTGCATAAACTTATAATTAAAAAATAACAACCAGCATTATATCAGTGAATTAATATGAAATATACCTCTTGCTTCTATTTTATTATTCTTCTTTTGTTTTCTTCCTGCACAGGCGATAACGGGAAGAAAAATCCTTATCGGGATGCATCATTGACAATTGAGGAAAGAGTTGATGACCTGCTTGGAAGAATGACCATCGAGGAGAAAATAAGCCAGATGGATATGTTTTGGGGGAAGGAAGTTGCAGATATGAAAGGGCATGACGCTGTTTCGTATTCGGAGGCTAAAGTTTCAGCCGCGATTGGAAAAATAGGTGTTGGTTCGATCCACGATTTTTATCCCCTTAGCGCAGATATTTCCAACCAAATACAAAAATATGCCGTAGAGAAAACCCGTCTGGGAATTCCGGTTATGTTT
>JANYLE010000123.1 GCA_025363795.1 Mariniphaga sp.
ATTTGAAAACACCGGCGGATACTTTCGAAGCAATTAAAAACATGACAGTCAGGGGAGCGCCGCTGATTGGTGTTACGGGTGCATACGGGATCTATCTTGGCTTGATAAATGATATTGGGAAAGATTGGAAAGCACAACTTATCAGCAACGCGGATTACCTTAAATCGGCACGACCAACAGCTGTCAACCTGGCCATTCTCATCGACGAACTTGTCAACATTGTGACTGATTGCAAAACAAGAGATATGGCAGGTGAGCTTGCATTTCAAACCACCGAGAAAATGAAAATAAGGGAAATCGCTTGGTCGGAAGCGATTGGGGATTTCGGATGCGAACTCATTGAAGCAATTAGCAAACAGAAAAATGGTCAGCCTGTGAATATCCTAACCCATTGCAACGCCGGGTGGCTCGCCTGTATCGACTGGGGAACTGCTACGGCACCTATCTACAAAGCATTTCATAAAGGGATTCCAATTCATGTTTGGGTGGATGAAACACGACCAAGGAATCAGGGCGCACGACTCACTGCATGGGAATTATCGCAGGAAGGGATTCCGCATACGGTTATTCCGGACAACGCAGGTGGTCACCTGATGCAACATGGGATGGTTGATCTTTGCATTGTAGGCAGCGACCGCACAACTTCAACCGGCGATGTAGCCAATAAAATCGGCACCTATCTGAAAGCACTTGCGTCATACGACAATAATATCCCTTTTTATGTGGCACTACCCTCCTCTTCGATTGATTTCACGATGAATGACGGAATCCGGGAAATACCGATTGAACAAAGAGATGGGGATGAAGTCAGCTGGATGGAAGGTCAATCCGAAAACGGACAACCAGGGAAGATTAGGATCATCCCCGAAATCTCACCAGTGGCCAATTATGGCTTCGATGTTACTCCGGCGAAATTCGTCACCGCATTGATCACCGAAAGAGGAATTTGCAAAGCTAACAGGGAGGACATTCTGAATTTATTCCCGGAAAAAAAGCATAAAGATGAGAGGATCAGATAATGAGACCGGACGAAAAATCGCCATTAATCTGACATTTTAATAGATCATCCAATAACATTATCTTTGGTCAAACTTAAACCTCAACAATGAATAAAACACAGCTGCAGGATGGCTACATAAAATTCAACTGCCATCTCGTGACCGAAAAAATTGAGATCCCTTCAGAACTTTTTATTCCACTGAATCACTGGAGAGACGAACTATGGCTTAAATGCTTAATTGGCTCCTATCCAAATGGAATCGGTTATGGCAACATATCAGTTCGCGTACCCCAAAGCGATCAGTTTTATATTTCTGGAAGTGCCACAGGTGGAATCCCTGAGCTTGATCAAATCCATTATCCTTTGGTTGAGCGTTGTGAACCAATGCTTAACACCATTTGGTGCAGAGGTTCGATAAAGGCTTCATCCGAATCAATGAGCCATGCAGCCATCTATTCTGCCAGTTCAGAAGTTGGCGCTGTCGTTCATATTCACAGCCGAATTCTTTGGGAGAAATATTTGGATGTTCTTCCAACTACAAATAAACTAGTCCAATACGGCACTCCTGAAATGGCATATGAGATCGGTCGATTGATGACACAACCCCAAACAATGCTTTCCAAAATTATAGTGATGGGTGGTCATGAAGAAGGAATAATCGCATTTGGAAAAACCGTGGAGGAAGCATCATTAGCTATTCTGAAATTACATAAGGGCAATCCTGCATAATCGTCACAAATAAAAAGGCGCCGTAAGGGCGATCACAATATATATGATCATATGATGACAAAAATAGCAATCATAGGAGGATCCGGACTCGAAAAACCTGATATACTGCAAAATACAAAAAGAATAACGCTGAAAACTCCATATGGCGAGCCAAGTTCTGATTTTATTTGCGGGACAATCGGCCAGGTTGAAGTAGTGATCCTATCACGGCACGGACGTGATCATACTATTCCTCCGTCACAGGTCAACAACAGGGCCAACCTGCACGCCATAGAACAATTAGGATGCTCACACATCATTGCCACAACAGCTTGTGGAAGTCTCCGCGAAAATATTGGTCGCGGGGATCTGGTAATACCGGATCAGTTTATAGATTTCACGCGTCACCGTGAAATAACTTTTTTCAAAACTTTTGAACCGAATGAAATGAAACACACTCCGATGGCTGATCCGTTCAACAGCTATCTGAGAGAAAAATTAATCGCTGCAGGTCATCAACTTGATCTAAAAATCCATTCACAAGGGTGTATTGTGACGATTGAAGGCCCACGATTTTCAACCCGGGCAGAATCGCGCATGTTCCAAAATTGGGAAGCGGACGTTATTAATATGAGTACAGCACCTGAGTGCATCCTGTCCAATGAGCTTGGAATACCCTATGCAGCAATTGCTATGGCAACCGACTTTGACAGTTGGAAGAGTGATGATACGGCTGTATCGTGGGAAGAGATTCTTCAGGTTTTCGGCCAGAATGTCCACAACGTGATCAATCTTCTCCTAAAAGTGATTCCAACCATTTAATTTATCAAAAAACATTTGCGAAATACAGTACAATTGACTAAAATTGCACACCGAAATTCAAATCCGAATTTTGAGGGCCTATAGCTCAGTTGGTTAGAGCATCTGACTCATAATCAGGGGGTCGCAGGATCATGCCCTGCTGGGCCCACCCACAGAATCAAACACTTATCCGTTCAACCGGGGAGGTGTTTTTTGTTTTACGCAAGATTTACGCAAGGGTTTTGGGAATATCAGAGGTTTCCGGGGTAAAAATAGAGCGAGTTAGTACGCCTATTTTTAAATAAATGGAGCACCCGGTAGTCGCATTAAATCGGAATATTATAATTTCATAAATAAGTTTATTTGATAACATCATCTTTCTATTAGATTCAACAATAATACTTCTTACAGAATCGGATTAAAAGGTGAAAATCTAAGAAAAAAAAGGTACAATTGTCAGTCATTATAGTTCTCTAAACCATCATCCCTGTAGGGGATCGGTATGACCGGACAAAGGGGCAACATCACTTGAATATCTACGATTCTTAAGTAAATTAAAATGATGAATAAAAAGATTAGCTGGCCATTTCTGTTTTTACTAATAGTTGTGATTGATTACTCTGCCTTCTCCGAGGAGAAATTTAGCAATGCTCAAATAGATAGTCTCCGTAAAGAATTAACGATTAAGAAAGGCATTGATAAAATCTCCACTCAATTGGAACTTGCGCTTCGAATCATGGAAAATGATGAACATGAAGCACAGATTCTGGCAAATTCTGCATTATTTGACGCCAAAACCACGAATAATAAAAACCTGGAAATGCGCGCTTATTATGTACTTGGACGAATAACCCAGGTATTGGATAACAAGAATCTTTCTGAGGCTTATTACGATACCGCCTTAACTTTTGCACAGGCTTCCAATGACAATTGGAACAAAGGAGAAATCCTATTCCGTAAAGGTGTAATTAAATACAATAACAGGGACGAAATCAACGCGCTTGAGTATTTTAATGCCTCGCTTCAGGCCAGTCGTTTATCAAATAATTTCAAGATTATGGGGTCGTCCTACTCAATGATGGGAACCATATTCAGGGTTAACGGACTTTATGATAGAGCAATAGAGTACATAATAAACTCAAAGCTAAATTACGAAAAAGCAGAATTTTCAGAGGGCTATGCCTGGTCCACATATTTATTGGGACGAATATACTCAGACTTAAAACTTCCCCAAAAAGCGCTCGAATATTTTCATGAGGCACTTGGAATATATGCCAAACAGGCTTCTAGTGATGGAAACCAAAATGGCGTCGCTATTTGTTATGAACAGATTGGATTACTCAACCTGGAATCGGGTAATTACAAAGAAGCTCATCAATACATTGACAACACAATTAAAATATACACCACCAATAAATCAGAATACGGATTGTCAAACTCACATAAGAACCTGGGAATGATTGAATATTCAATGGGAAATTATGAATTGTCTGAAAAATATTTAAATGAATCACTTAAGGTAAAAAATGAAATCGGCGATGTACTTAGTTTGCCAACTATATATGAATACCTCGGATTATGCCTCATTGGAAAAGGTCAATCAGAAGCGGGATTCACCTGTTTAAAGCGAGGGTTGACTTTGGCAATATCAAACAACCAAAAGAAAATCCAGTTAAATATTTATTCAAAGTTGACCGAAGCTTATTTGAGCATTAATGATCTTAAAAATGCATTTAGTAGTCAGAAAAAACAAATTGTAATTCAGGATCTACTTCTTTCGGGTGCTGCAAATATAAAAATTGAGCAGTTGCAGGCGATTTATGAGATTGATAAAAAAAACAGACAAATTATAGATCTGGAAAAACAAAACGAAATTAATTCCCTTAAAATCAAGCAGAATTGGATTGCACAGCTAATCATGATCATAGGAATCTTAATTGCAATTATATTTTCTGTTACAATCTATTGGTTTTACAATAAAATCCGTCATAAAAACATCGAACTAAAGGAATCAAACGCGGCCAAGGATAAATTTTTTGCAATCATCGCACATGATTTGCGTGGACCAACCGGGACGCTTGCTTCTTTTCTCGAGAATCTCAATGAAACTTTTGACGAACTAAGTCCAGCAGAATTAAAAGAAATATTGTTGTTATTATATAAATCAGCAGAAAATGTAAGCGGATTACTTGAAAACCTGCTGATATGGGCACAATCGCAATTAAACAAAATTGAATTCCGTCCTACAGAATTCAAACTGACTGATGTTATTCAGAATTCAACAAAAGGATTAATGCAATCTGCCGATGATAAACAGGTTGATATTAAGTTTGAATTAAATGACCAGATTTTTGTGCTGGCTGACCACAATATGGTTCAGACCATTGTGCGTAATCTTCTCAGCAATGCTATAAAATTCACTAACCGGGGAGGCTCAATAATCATCAGGACTGATGCGAAGAACATGAATAATGCATCCGTTCATATTATAGATAATGGGGTTGGAATTGAAAAATCGTCACTCTCAAAAATTTTTGATATAACCAACAAACTTCACAC